>NZ_JAAORJ010000001.1:0-16352 GCF_017696315.1 Prochlorococcus marinus XMU1412
TTTAAGAATTCCACACTTCCCACAAGAACTACTACTACTAAATTTTTTATTTTATTATTTATTTTTATATTAGAAAAAGGTAAAAAATTAATTTATTGAATTTAATTTCCGAAAAAAGTATATTGTATTTGTAAAAAGTTCCAAATTCCGATGGAAATTATTTGTAATCAAAATGAATTAAATTATGCTATACAACTTGTGAGCAAAGCAGTTGCTTCAAGACCAACGCATCCAATTCTTGCAAATATACTTTTAACAGCTGATGAAGGAACTAATAAAATTAGTGTGACAGGATTTGACCTTAATTTAGGAATTCAAACTTCTTTTGATGGAACTGTTAAAAATAGTGGAGCCATCACTATACCTTCAAAACTTTTATCCGAAATAGTAAATAAATTACCTAATGAAACTCCTGTTTCTTTAAAAGTTGACGGTGATTCAGATAATATTTTAATAAAAAGTGATAGAGGTTCTTTTAATATTAAGGGGATCCCCTCTGATGAATATCCTAATTTGCCATTTGTTGAAAGTGGTACTTCTTTGAATATTGATCCAAGTTCTTTTTTAAAAGCTTTAAAATCTACTATTTTTGCGAGTAGTAATGATGACTCAAAGCAATTACTTACAGGTGTTAACTTTACTTTTAAACCAAATTATTTAGAGTCTGCTTCTACTGATGGTCATAGATTGGCTGTTGCTTTAATAGGTAACGAAGAACTTATCGAGCATAAAGAAAATTTATCTTCAAATGATGGTAATTTGTCAGTAACTATTCCAACTAGATCATTAAGGGAAATCGAAAAACTAGTATCTTTGAGAAGCTCAGAAAATTCAATAAAACTTTTCTATGACAAAGGTCAAGTAGTATTTATTTCCTCTAGTCAAATAATTACTACTAGGACCCTTGAAGGTACTTATCCTAACTATTCACAATTAATTCCTGATACTTTTTCTAAAATTCTGAATTTCAATACAAAAAAATTAATTGATGCACTTGAAAGAATTGCTGTTTTAGCTGATCAGCAAAGTAGTGTTGTAAAGATTAAATTAGATAATACAGATTTAGCTTCTATCAGTGCAGATGCCCAAGATATTGGAAATGCAAACGAATCAATACCTGTTTCTTATAATGGAGAAAATTTTGATATTGCATTTAACGTTAGATATCTATTAGAAGGTTTAAAAGTTATTTCTTCTGAAAATGTTCTATTAAAGTGTAATATTGCAACTACTCCAGCTGTTTTTGTTCCAGAGGATAATCTTAATTCTTTTACTTATTTAGTTATGCCTGTCCAGGTTCGTTCTTAATTTGAAATTACCTAAAGAAATTTTATTAAGTGAATTACTAAATTATTGTGTTAAGGGGAACATGGTCCTTAATTACGGAAATGGTGAAAATGTTTGGATGCACCCTCCAGTTCATCGAATTTTAGGATGGTACTCTCGCCCTTCAAATTTTGATTTAAAAAGAAATGTTTGGCGATTAAATCAAATTTCTCAAATAATAGATAATGAAATATATGTTAAAGGTGACCCAGCTATTTCTGATTTAGCAACTTTAAATAGGTTTCCAACTTTAATAGACGCTAATCTTATAAATGTAAATGGATCAAAAATAGGAGTTATTGCTGATTTTTTATTTGAAATGAAAACAGGTAAGATTTTATATTATTTGGTTTCTAGATCTAATCCAAAAATTCCAGGTTCTAGTAGATGGAAATTGAATATTGAAAATATTAATGACCAACAACCTGGATTAGTATTTTGTGAAATTAATTCTTTAGATGATTTATCTTTAATAAAATCAAGTATTAAGAATGAATTTATGCAAAAAGGAAAAAAAATTATTGATAGATTTGATGATATGAAAAATATTGCTTCTAATAGATTAGAGGATTGGCTTGAAGAAGATGAAGATATTAACCGAAACTTAGATTTTAAACAAAAAAGTTTTTATAATGAAGATAGAACATCCATGCCGTTTAGTGAAAAAAAAGAAGATGACCCTTGGATATAAAGAATGATAAATCAAGAAAAACATGATCTTTTTGATCTAAATGAGGCACTTAAAGTTGAAAATTTAACAAATAATGATTACGAAGAAATTTGCAAAAGATTAAAGAGAAAACCTAATAGAACGGAATTAGGTATGTTTGGAGTTATGTGGTCTGAACATTGTTGTTATAGAAATTCAAAACCTTTACTATCCAAATTTCCCACTAAAGGTAAAAATGTTTTAGTTGGACCTGGAGAAAATGCTGGAGTTATTGATGTTGGAAATAATCAAAAACTTGTTTTTAAAATAGAAAGTCATAATCATCCTTCTGCTATTGAACCTTTTCAAGGTGCTGCAACAGGTGTAGGAGGGATTTTAAGAGATATTTTTACAATGGGTGCAAGACCAATTGCAGTATTGAATTCATTGAGATTCGGAAACCTTGATAAAGCATCAAATGTTGATTTATTGCGAGGAGTTGTATCTGGTATTGCTCATTACGGGAATTGTGTTGGTGTGCCTACTGTTGGAGGTGAAATTGACTTCGATGATAGTTATTCCGGAAATCCTTTAGTGAATGTTATGGCTTTAGGTCTTTTAGAGACTAATGAAATTGTTTGTTCTGGAGCTAAAAATATAGGATCACCAGTATTATATGTTGGTAATACTACTGGCAGAGATGGGGTTGGTGGTGCTAGTTTCGCTAGCTCAGAATTAACTACAACCTCATTAGATGATAGACCAGCAGTTCAGGTAGGCGATCCATTTATTGAGAAAAGTCTGATTGAAGCCTGTTTGGATGCTTTCAAAACAGGAGATGTAATTGCAGCTCAAGACATGGGTGCTGCAGGTTTAACGTGCAGTAGTGCAGAAATGGCAGCAAATGGAAAATTAGGTATATCTATTGATTTAGATTTAGTGCCTTCTAGAGAAGATGATATGTCTCCATATCAATATTTACTATCAGAATCGCAAGAGAGAATGTTGTTTGTCGTTAAAGAAGAAAAAATTAATGATCTTATTGAAAAATTTAATAAGTGGGGATTATATGCCAATGTAATTGGCCAAGTTATAGAAACTAATGAGGTAATTATTTCTCATAAAGGTAAAATTGTTGCTCAAATACCTACTTCTGCCTTATCTGATGATACTCCAGTCAATTTTCATAATGTAATTAATAATCCACCTAATGATCTTTTAAAGAAATGGGAATGGAAAGAAAATGATTTACCAGAAATTTATGAGCAAAAAATATTTTCATTGAAGGAAAATAAGAATTTTTCTTATTCAGAAATCATTTTAAAACTACTCTCTAATCCCTCAATAGCTTCTAAACGATGGATATATGAACAATACGACTCTCAAGTGCAGATAAATACAGTTTTTAAACCTGGAAAATCAGATGCAGCTGTAATAAGACTAAGGGAACAAAATAAAAAAAATAAAAGTAAAATATTCTCTGGTGTAGCTGCTTCAGTTGATTGTAATAGTAGATGGGTTGCTCTTGATCCTTTTAGAGGAACTATCGCTGCTGTTGCAGAATCCGCTAGAAATGTCAGTTGTGTTGGGGCTGAACCAGTAGCAATTACAAATAATTTAAATTTTTCTTCTCCAGAGAATGAAATAGGATATTGGCAATTATCATCTTCATGTAATGCAATTGCTGAAGCCTGTAAAGCATTGGAAACTCCCGTAACAGGAGGTAATGTTTCTTTATACAATGAATCTAAAAATAAAGATAATGTAATAACTCCTATCAATCCTACTCCAGTTATTGGAATGGTTGGAAAGATAGATAATGTCGAAAAAGCTATAAGTAGTGAATGGAAAAATATTGATGATCAAATTTGGTTAATTGGTTCTTATAAATCAGATGTGACAATTGCAGCTAGTTCTTATTTGGAATATTTTCATGGAGAAATAACAGGTCGGCCTCCAAAAATAGATTTGTTGGATGAAAAGTTTTGCCAGAGTTTTTTAAGAAATGCTATTTCAAAAAGTTTTGTAGTTTCTTCTCACGATATCAGCGATGGCGGTTTAGCTATAGCTTTAGCAGAGTCTTGTATTTTGTCCGGAAAAGGTGCAACGATAGAATTAAAGAAAGATTTAAATAGAG
This sequence comes from Prochlorococcus marinus XMU1412, assembly GCF_017696315.1. Classification (NCBI taxonomy): domain Bacteria; kingdom Bacillati; phylum Cyanobacteriota; class Cyanophyceae; order Synechococcales; family Prochlorococcaceae; genus Prochlorococcus; species Prochlorococcus marinus. The sequence goes on from NZ_JAAORJ010000001.1 coordinate 4,113, forward strand.
ATGATAATTTATTGTTTGGAGAAGGAGGTTCTAGAATAATTTTTTCAATTAGTAAAATCAAACAAAATGAATGGCTTAATTATTTAAAACAAAATCAAATAAATTTCTCTTCAAGTTTTTACGCAAAAAAAATAGGATATGTATCTAGTGAAAGGCTTAAGATAAAAATTCAAGATAAAAATATCTGCAATATTAGGGTTGAGGAATTATCCGAAAAATTTAATAATAGTATTTCAGTTAATTTTTAAATATGAAAAACATTTCTCAATTATTAAAATTTTTAAGATATTAAGTTATGTGCGGAATAGTTGGAATCGTTTCTTCAGATGATGTAAATCAACAAATTTACGATAGTCTTTTGCTTTTGCAGCATAGAGGTCAAGACTCAACAGGTATAGCAACAATGGAAAATACTGTTTTTCATATACATAAGGCTAAAGGTCAGGTTAATACTGCATATAGAACGAGAGATATGAGGAATTTAATCGGCAAAATTGGATTAGGTCATGTCAGGTATGCAACAAAGGGATCAGCAGAAAGTGTAGAAGAAGCACAGCCTTTTTATGTTAATGCTCCCTATGGAATTGTTTTGATACATAATGGAAATTTGACAAATACAAGAGATTTAGAAAAGCAATTATTTAATATAGATAAGCGCCATACAAATTCTTCAAGTGATACTGAAATGTTGTTAAATGTATTTGCGACAGAATTACAAGAAGAAATTAATAATCAAGAATTAGAGCCTGACATTATTTTTAATGCAGTCAAATCTTTACATAAAAGAATTCAGGGTTCATATGCTTCAATTGCATTAATTTCAGGACATGGTTTATTAGCATTTAGAGATCCTTTTGGTATTAGGCCTTTAGTAATAGGAAAAAGACTTTCATTAACCACAAACAAAGAAGAGTGGATGGTTGCTAGTGAATCTCTAGTGCTTGAGAATAATGATTATCAAGTAGTGAGAGATGTTGATCCTGGAGAAGCTGTTTTTATAAATCTTAATGGGGAGTTTTTTTCTAAGCAATGTTCTGAAAATCCAATGTTATTTCCCTGTGCTTTTGAATATGTTTATTTAGCTAGGCCAGATTCAATTATGAATGGAATTTCAGTATACAAAGCTCGTTTAAAGATGGGAGATTATCTCGCAGAAACAATAAAAGAGACAATTAATTCTGGAGATGTTGATGTAGTTATGCCTATTCCTGATTCTTCTCGACCTGCGGCAATGCAAGTTGCAAGACAGTTAGGGATAGAATATAGGGAAGGTTTTTTTAAAAATAGATATGTTGGCAGAACATTTATAATGCCTGGTCAACAGAAACGAAAGAAATCTGTAAGACAAAAATTAAATGCTATGAGTGCAGAGTTTAAAAATAAAAATGTATTAATTGTTGATGACTCGATAGTAAGAGGTACTACTTCAAAAGAAATTGTTCAAATGGCTAAAGATGCAGGTGCAAATAAAGTTTTTTTTACATCAGCAGCTCCCCCAGTTCGTTATCCTCATGTTTATGGAATTAATATGCCTAATAGAGATGAATTAATTGCTCACAATAGAACAATAAGAGAAATTGCTGATCATCTTGAAATTGATAACCTTGTTTATCAAAGTGTTGAAAGTTTGCGAAAATCAATAATAAGCGATTCCCCTATTAAAGATTTGGAGATGAGTTGCTTTACTGGTTCTTATGTAACAGGAACGGTAAATCAAGAGTACTTAAATTGGGTTGAAAATGAATATAAATCTTAATTGAGAAAGTTTTTAAGTCGGAAACAATTTTCAATGAATTCATCCTTATCTAATTTTAAAAAATCAATTAAAAAATTTGATTTATTTGATTTGAAATTTAATTTATTGAGGTCCAATCTTGCAGATTTATTTTTATTAGTTTCAATATCAAGGTAATAGTTATTTGATATTATTTTTAGGAAGTAATCGTTTTTAAGTTGGGTTTTTTCATTTAAATATCCCAAACTGTATTCATTTGAGTAATAAATTTCATTGCTATTTATACAAAAGATTTTTCCTTTTTTAGATATTAAAAAAATATTTTCCCCACTATTATAGGTGCAACAAGAAACGATTTTTTCAGTTGGTAAAAGTTTTGTAAGTATTAATCCTTGGGATTGTTTAGAAGTTGGCGTTAAAATTTTATTTGATAAATTAAACTTAAAAATTCTTCCTATCGAGGTTAATATTATTAAATCTTTGTTTTCATTAGAAATAAATGAATCGATTGTCTTTAGATTATTCTTTAATTTTGTAATTGTGAAAGTTCTATTACTTTTAATCATATCTTCATCAAATAAAACTTTTTTAAATCTTCCATCTGAATTTAATATGCATAAATAATTTTTAATTTCTTTTTTAATTGAATGAAAATTTATTATTTCACTAGGGTGAATATTTCCAAGAATTTTATTATCTAATTTATAGTCTTTATTGATACTTGATTCCCAATCAATATTAAAGATTTTTCCTGTATTTGTTATTCCAATTAATTTTATATTTTTTTCAATATTACATATAAATTTTTGAATATTTTTATTATCTATAATTTTATTTACAACTTCAAATGATTTCTTATAATTACTTGAAATCATTTTTTTTAAATAAAGTCTATTGTCTACATATAACTTAGTTCTTTTATTTATAAATTCTTCTAAAATCTGGTTATTAAGTGTTTCTAACTCTTCATTTTGATTTATATTTTTTATTACTTTTGTTTTTCTTGTAACGTTATATTTTTTCTTTAATATTAAAAATTCTTCAATAAGTAATTCAAGTAATAAATCTCTTTCGTTTAATAATTTTTGAAAATAATTCTTTTTTTCTTCCAACTTTTTTATTTCATCATCAATTTGATTCTTTTCTAGATTTGTTAATTTTTTAAGTGGCATATCCAGAACGGAATTTGCTTGTTTATCACTGAAGAAAAAATTTTCAATTAAATTTGATTTAGCTTCCACAGAATTTTCAGATTCTTCAATAATTTCAATAACCTTTTTTATGTTTTTTGTGGCTTTACGCAAACCTTCTGATATTTCAAGTTTTTCAAGAGTATTTTTTAGAAAATAATAAGTTCTTTTTCTAATTGTTTCTTCTCTAAATTCAAGAAAATAGTTGAGATATTTTTTTAAATTTAGTTGTACAGGCTTGCCTTTAATTAAAGCTAAGAATATTGCCCCGAAGTTTGTTTGCAGAGTTGTTTTTTTATATAAATTAGAAATAACCAGTTCAGAATTAGAATCTTTTTTTAGTTCTATTACAATTCTCATTCCATCTCTGTCGCTCTCATCCCTAATATCAGATATCCCAATAATTTTACCCGTATTAACGAGTTCTGCGAGTTTTTCAATCCAACCTGCTTTATTAATTTGGTAAGGAAGTTCCGTAATGATTAGTGCATTCTTTTTATGTTTTCCTTTGCCTAAATTTACCTCTTCAGTATTTACAACTCCTCTTATAGTTATAGAACCTTTTCCCGTTTCATAAAGTTCCTCTATTGCACTACTATAAATTAATTCTCCGCCTGTAGGAAAATCGGGTCCTTTGATAATGTTAGAAAGTTTTTTATCACTAATATCTTTATTTTTTACTAAAGCAACTAAACCATCTATAATTTCGCCTAGGTTGTGAGGCGGAATATTTGTTGCCATGCCAACTGCAATACCTGATGAACCGTTCAATAATAAAAATGGAAGTTGGGCTGGAAGAACATCCGGCTCTTTTTGAGAACCGTCAAAGTTATTTGAAAAGTTTACTGTTTCTGATTCAATTTCTTCAAGAAATCCTTTATGAGCTATTGAAGCTAATCTGGTCTCTGTATATCTCATTGCTGCCGGAGGATCATTATCTACAGACCCAAAATTTCCATGACCGTCAAGAGTAGGATATTTAGTTGAGAAATTTTGTACTAGCTTTACTAATGCATCATATACTGCTTGATCTCCGTGAGGATGGTATTTTCCAAGTACATCTCCAACAACTCTTGCACACTTCCTAAATGGTTTATCAGGTGTTAAACCTAATTCGTACATCGCAAATATGATTCTTCTTTGTACAGGCTTAAGACCGTCTCTTGCATCAGGCAATGCACGTCCAACTATTACGCTCATTGCATACTCCAAATAAGAACGTTGCATTTCTTCTTGAAGTGAGATGGAAGTAAAGTTTTTCTTATCCATTAGAGCGCAAAATTAAATAATTATTAATTAACTAAATTAAGACTAATAGGTAAAACAATATTTACCAGTAGTGAACATTAAGATGATTCTCTTATTTTGGATTTTGCCAGTCTTACATCTTTTTTTAGTTGTTCATTTTGTAAAAGTATTTCTGTAGAGGCTTGTAATTTTTCTCCCCATAACTGTTCTTTTCTATAATCATAATTAACATAATTGGGATTTTTAGCCAAAGCCTTTTTTGCTAGCTGAATTGCTAATTTAGTATCATTGATATTTATACATGAGGCTAAGCCTAGTAATGGTTCAGCATTTTCCTCAATTGAGATTGCACTTTCAAAAAGTTTGATTGAAAGATTTATTTTGTTTCTCTCGAAATAAGCTAAACCTTTATTATTGATTGCTTGCCAGAAATCAGGTTTGATTTTTATAGATTTATCAAATAATTTGATAGCTCCCAAATAATTTTTTTCCATTAACAAAATATTTCCTAATTGAAAAATAGCTTTGTGGTTATTAGGTTCAATCTTTATTCCTTTTTCTAAAGCATTCTTTGCTTTTGTCAGTCGGGAAATTTTTAAGTAAACTTGACCTTTAACAAAATATATTTCGCTAATATTTGAATTGATCTGTTCTGCTTTATTTAAAGAATTTAATGCGTTTCTGTATTCTTTGTTAGCTATTTGTGTTTCAGCCAAAATCAACCATAGTTTTTCATCTTTTGCATTTATTTTTACAGCCAATTTGGCTAAGTTAAGACTATCTTCGTATTGACCAAAATAAAGTAGTTGATATGCATTTTTCCCAATATATAAACCTTGCTTTTGTAAATTTTTTATTGTTGGGAAATAATAATAAGGAACTATTGCTTGAACTATTTTTATTTGAAAAAAGTAAAAACAGATCAAGGAGGTCCAGATTGTTTTTATTAAAAGCTTTTTCATATTTTAATTTTCTTATTCTTTATATTTGCTTGTATGTTTCTTTTCCACATCCATGGTTTAATTCTTTTTAAAGTTGTTCCTTTAAGATTTTCTTGCCACGTTTTATCGTCCCAATTAAGGGATTCAATATTAAGATTTTTAATCCATTCTTTCGGTGTAGTTTCATAATTATTATTGTATGGTACTGATTTATTCCACGGACATACATCTTGACAAATATCACATCCTGCAACCCATCCACTTAAATTTTTTTCTATTTTCTTTGGAATATTTTTATCTCTGCTTTCTATTGTGTGATACGCAATGCATAAGTCCGATTGTATTACAAAGGGTTCTACAATTGCCTTTGTGGGACAGTGTTCAATACAAATATCACATTTTCCACAAAGTGATTGATGAGGTTCATCTGGCATTAACTCTTTTGTGAGAATCATAAAACCCAAAGTAAACCAAGAACCTTTTTTTTTGTTGATTAAATTACTATTTTTACCTATCCAACCAATCCCTGCCTCTTCTGCCCATGTTTTTTCAAGAAGCGGTGAGGTGTCAACACATATTTTCCATTTGCAATCTGGGATTTCAAGGTTGATCCATTTACCAATATTCTTTAATTTTTTGTGAATCACTTTATGATAATCTTCACCTTGGCTAAATTTAGCTACCTTTAGGAAACTGTTTTCGTTGTTTTGTGAATTAATGTAAGTAAATCCAACGCTTAAAACACTTTTTGCATTTTCAACAAGTGAACCAATATTTTTTCTTTTTTCTGCTTCCATCCATTTCATTTCAGCATGGTAGTTATTTGATAACCATCTTTCTAATGAATTAGTTCTTAATTTTATGCGCGAACTACCTGGTATTGAAGCTATTCCAGCAAGTGAAAAACCTTCAAAGATAGCTCTTTCTTTTAATTTTTTACTTATTTCTTTTTTGTCTTGAATCGTATCAATCATTTTTTTTTCTTTATAGCATTTCTTTTAAAAGTTTTTTTGGAGAATAAACTTATAAATAAAATAGATATATTTAAGAAAAATATATCCTAACCTAGTAAAAACAGTTAAATTATTAGTAAAGTTAATATAGTTAAAACGTTATTTTGGTTGAATCTAATCAAAATCAAGATTCTAATTTAGGATCTAGGCTTCAACAAGATCTCAAAAATGATCTTATTGCTGGGTTGTTAGTTGTAATACCCTTAGCAACAACAATCTGGCTGTCATCATTAGTGAGTAAATTTGTTTTAACGTTAGTTACTTCAGTCCCCAAGCAACTAAATCCTTTTATTACTTTAAATCCTTTATTACAAGATTTAATTAATCTCACCTTAGGTTTAACCGTTCCTTTATTAGCTATTTTGCTTATAGGATTGATGGCTAGAAATTTTGTAGGAAGATGGTTATTAGAATTTGGAGAAGGTACTTTATCAAAAATTCCAGTAGCTGGAGCGGTTTATAAAACTCTTAAACAACTGCTAGAAACTTTTTTAAGTAATAACTCTAATAGATTTAGACGAGTTGTTTTAGTTGAATATCCGCGTGAGGGACTATATAGTGTTGGCTTTGTAACTGGAGACGTAGGACCTTCCTTGCAGCCAGAATTGGAAGAAAAGTTACTTAGTGTTTTCATCCCTACTGCACCAAACCCAACTACTGGTTGGTATACACTCGTTCCTGAGTCTTCTGTTAAGGATTTGGATATATCTGTTGAAGATGCTTTTAGAACAATAATTTCTGCAGGGATAGTTAATCCAGATGAGAAAAACAACACTTCAAATCCAACATTTTCAAAATTGTTTTCTCAATTACGAGCTTCCACTAATACTTCTTCTTAATTGATGCATAATAGATCCCTTTCTAGAGAACTATCTTTAATTTCTCTTGGCCTTATAAAAGATAAAGGTGATTTTAAGCTAAATAAATTTCAGATAGAAGAAATTTTTGAATCTGCTTTGGATTCTCTAATAAACCATTGCAGAGAGGAATTAGATATTTGCGAATCAGAGTTAGAAAATGCTTCACAAAAAATATTAGATAGTGAATTGCAAGAAGGTGTTGATTCTTCATATTCAAATGTTCGAGATGAGTTGAAAAAATCTCTGATAAAAATTGAAACCGTAATGAATACACTCTCTGTCACTTTAGATTTTCCAAAATTAATTGTTTCTAGCGGTCAAATAGATATAAGAGAAGATGTAAGTCAAAGGATTTGTAATATTATTAATAATCTTAAAAGTATTGATTCTGATATTGATCAAGTAATGGATGGCTGGAGATTAAAAAGATTACCAAGAATTGATAGGGATATTTTGCGTCTAGCTTACGTGGATATCAATTTTTTGGACACACCTGTCGCTGTTGCTTGTGATGAGGCTGTTAATTTAGCTAATAAATATAGTGATTTGCAAGGAAGAAAATTTATTAATGGAGTTCTAAGGAGATTACAAACAATTTAATTGTCATAATTATTTGATATAAATAAATAGTATTTAGAAAATTTTTTATTACGAACTATAGATAATAATGACTAATATTGATCCTGATAATTCTCGTGAATGGGCTGCAGAAGCTTATGCACTTTTAAAAAAACGACAGGAAGAGCAAAAGCAAGAATTAGAGAAACAGGAAGAGCAAAAGCAAGAATTAGAGAAACAGGAAGAGCAAAAGCAAGAATTAGAGAAACAGGAAGAGCAAAAGCAAGAATTAATTGATATTCCTAATAAAGAAAATATTGCTGGAGAGTCTAAAACTATTACTGAACCTGAATTAGGAAAATTTGATGATAACTTTACTTGGTCTGCAATGGTATTAGCTGCTCAAGGGAAAAAAATAAATCAAATATCGATTGATGAAATTGATTGGTTAACTAAATTACGGAGAGGATTAGAAGAAACTCGAAAAGGATTTGTTACTGAATTATTGGATAAATTGGGAGATGATCCTCTTACTCCTGAATCTCTTGATGATTTAGAGACTCTATTAATAAGAGCTGATGTAGGTATTGATTCAACCGATAAAGTTATAAGTTCTCTTAGAACAAAATTAAACGAGGAAGTCGTGGGTGGAGAAGCAGGAATAAAATTCTTAAAGAAGGAATTAAAATTAATAATCGATAAACCAATAAAAAATTCGGGCTCTGATCTTTTAGTTCCACAAAAGGGTAAGTTAAATGTTTGGTTATTAGTAGGAGTCAATGGTGTTGGTAAAACTACTACATTGGGAAAATTAGCATATTTGTCATCAAAAAGTAATTATAAAACTTTGATTGCTGCTGCTGATACTTTTAGAGCGGCTGCAGTAGAACAACTTAAAGTGTGGGGAGACAGAAGTAATGTTGACGTTATATCTAATCAATCAAAAAATGCTGATCCAGCTGCTGTAGTTTTTGATGCAATTAGTTCTGCAAAAAAAAGAAATGTTGATTTATTACTTGTTGATACAGCAGGTAGATTGCAAACAAAAAATAATTTGATGGATGAATTAGCAAAAATAAAAAAAATTATTGATAAAAAGGCTCCAAGTGCAATTGTTGAATCATTATTAGTTTTAGATGCAAGTCAAGGACAAAATGGCTTAAAGCAAGCAAAAAGTTTCGCTAAATCAGCAGACTTAAGTGGAGCAATTATTACTAAATTAGATGGCACTTCTAGAGGAGGAGTCTCTTTAGCTGTATCTGAAGAAGTAAATTTGCCTATAAGGTTTATTGGAGCTGGAGAAGGTATAAAAGATTTGAGACCATTTAACAGTTATGAATTTGTAGAGGCTATGCTTGCAGATAAATAAATATTTAATTAATTTTTTTTAAAAACATAAATTTAATGGTAAAACATATTTATCTATTAGATTTGCTTTGACAAATAATCAAAAAGAAAAAATATTTTCGAATAAATTTGTCCAAAAATTTTTAGAAAATGATCCTAAAGTAACTCTAAAAAATAAATATAAATTTGCTGAAATTGCATCTTCCTTAGCATATTATTTAAAATCATTTACCAATATAAATAAATTACTTGATTATATATGCTTAATTTTTAAACATCTTTTTTCTGAGAATATAATTTTAATTATTCCTTTAAATTACGAGGGAGAGATATGGAATGAAAATATAAAAATTTCTTTTAATTATGAATCTTTAACAATACAAGAAGAAATTAATAGTTTTTTGAATCAATTTCATTTTTCGAAAAATTTTAAAATAAAAGAAATTTTTACTTTTGAAAGTGCTTTAAAAAATAAATTTAAAGAATATAAAATTGAAACAAAAAAAATAATATCTAGAGGTAAATGTAGAGGATTTATTTATATTTTTAGCAAAGATATTTCTAGTCAGTCGATTACTGAAGATAGTAATTTTAATTTTATTGAAAATTGTCTAGCTGTTGGATTAGAAAATCACTACTTAATAAAAACAAAGAAAAAGCATGAAAATGTAGATAGAGAAATTTCCACTGGTGCTGAAATTCAATCTCAATTACTCCCAGATTTTTGTCCAATTATCCATGGTATAGAACTAGCAGCACATTGTAGACCAGCTCTTCAGCTAGGCGGGGATTACTATGATTTCATGTGCTTAAAGACGAATATCTCTGAAAAAAGGAAAGAAAAATCAAGATGGGCTTTTGTAATTGGTGATGTCATGGGCAAAGGGATTCCAGCCGGTCTTTTGATGACTATGTTAAGAGGAATGCTTCGTGCAGAGGTTCTTACAGGTCTGCCTCCAGATAGAATTTTGCATGATTTGAATCAACTAGCAATAAATGATTTAGATCAATCGCATAGATTTGTGACATTATTTTACTCAGATTATGATCCTAGAACTAGGAAATTGAGATTTGCTAACGCAGCACATAATCCTCCTCTGCTTTGGAAAAGTTCAGATCAGAAAATTATTAAATTAGATGCAAAAGGATTTGTACTTGGACTACAAAAAGATGCTGAATATGATTGTGGTGAAATTAAGCTTAATCAAAATGATCTAGTTCTTTATTACACAGATGGAGTAATTGATACTTCTAACTCTTTAGGGCAAAGATTTGATGAGGAAAGATTAATTAAAATCCTTACAAAATTATGCAAGGAATCTTATACATCCCAAGAAATTTTAAATAAAATATTTAAAAAGTTAGATGATTTTACAGGTCAAAATAGACATCTTGAAGATGATGCCTCGATGGTTATTTTTCAATTGAAATAGATATTTTTTGTCACTGATATAAAAAAATGCTTTATTAGAGATACTTAAAGTCACTAATTGATATGGCAAAAGTTTGGAGTAAAAGGTTTGATAATGCACTTGATCCATTTATTGAAAAGTTTAATGCTTCAATTGGTTTTGATAGAAAGCTAATTTTAGAAGATTTAGATTGCTCGATTGCTCATGCGAAAATGCTTGGCAAAACAAAAGTTTTATCCTCTTCTGAAGCTTTGCAAATTATTAAAGGTTTAGAGTTAATAAAAGTTGAGTATTTGGAGGGTAAATTTACTCCTGGCCCACCTTCTGAAGATATTCACTATTGCATAGAAGAAAAGCTGATAACTTTAATTGGTGAAACTGGAAAAAAATTACACACTGGCAGAAGTAGAAATGATCAAGTTGGTACAGATATAAGATTGTGGCTAAGAAAAGAGATTGACATTATTGAAATTTCAATAACCGATTTGCAAAAAGCCTTCTTAAATCTTGCGAAATCCAATATTTATACCTTAATTCCTGGATATACCCACATGCAAAGAGCTCAACCATTATCTTTGGCTCATCATTTATTGGCTTATGTAGAAATGCTCCAAAGAGACCGAGACAGGTATAAAGAAGTACGCTCAAGAGTTAATATTTCTCCGTTAGGAGCTGCAGCATTGGCTGGAACAAAAATAAAAATAGATAGGCACTTTACAGCTGCAGAATTGGGTTTTCAAAAGATTTATAACAACAGTATTGATGCAGTAAGTGATAGAGATTTTTGTATAGAGTTTGTTTCTGCATCTGCTTTGTTGATGTCTCATTTAAGTAAAATTTCAGAGGAAATAATTTTATGGGTAACTGATGAATTTTCTTTTGCAAAATTAACAGATAAATGTGCCACAGGAAGTAGCTTAATGCCGCAGAAAAAAAATCCTGATGTTCCAGAATTGATAAGAGGTAAGACAGGGAGAGTATATGGACATCTTCAAGCATTGTTAACGATGGTTAAGGGAGTACCACTTTCTTACAATAAGGATTTTCAAGAGGATAAAGAGCCAATATTTGATACTGCAGAAACAATATCTTCTTGCATTAAAGCAATGACTATTTTAATTAATGAGGGAATTGAATTTAATATTAAAAATCTATCTGATTCTGTAGAAAACGATTTTTCTAATGCTACTGACTTGGCAGATTACTTAGTGGGTAAAAATGTTCCTTTTAGGACCGCCTATCAAGTTGTTGGTCAAATGGTTAAATATTGCCTAGAGAGAAGAATGTTATTTAAAAATCTCAAAATTGAAGAATTTAAAAAATTTCATCACGAATTTGATGAGGATGTTTTTGTGGATCTTGAACCTCGTAATGTCGTTAAGTCAAGAAATAGCCAAGGTGGTACAGGTTTTGTTCAGGTAGAAAAAGAGGTTAATAATTGGCAAAAAAGATTGTTACCTTGAATCTCAATTATTTTTCTACAACAAGGGTATGCTTTGAAGTAGAATAGTAAAGCAACGTTATGAGACTACTCATTGTAGTTTTTTTATAAGGAAATTTTTTGTTGAGTTTAAAGTGAGTATTTTTGTTGGCAATTTGCCGTTCCGCGCAGAGCGTGAAGATGTTATACAGTTGTTTGCCCCTTTTGGTGAGGTTTTAAATTGTTCTCTTCCTTTGGAGAGGGATACTGGAAGGAAAAGAGGATTCGCATTTATTGAAATGGTAGATGAAGCGATTGAGTCAAAAGCTATTGATGGTTTGCAAGGAACGGAACTTATGGGTAGACCATTAAGAATTAATAAAGCTGAACCTAGGGGTTCTGGTGGATCTCGTAGAGGAGGAAGAGGCGGCTACGGCGGTGGCAATAATGGTGGCGGCTACGGCGGTGGCGGCTACGGCGGTGGCAATAATGGTGGCGGCTACGGCGGTGGCGGCT
>NZ_JAAORJ010000001.1:16451-207426 GCF_017696315.1 Prochlorococcus marinus XMU1412
TGGCGGCTACGGCGGTGGCAATAATGGTGGCGGCTACGGCGGTGGCGGCTACGGCGGTGGCAATAATGGTGGCGGCTACGGCGGTGGCGGCTACGGCGGTGGCAATAATGGTGGCGGCTACGGCGGTGGCGGCTACGGTGGTGGCGGCTACGGCGGTGGCAATAATGGATCTAATAGCTCTAACGCTAATAAATCTTCTGGAGCAGAAGGTTGGGAAGACAGAAGTTATGGAAATTCTTCTGATAACTCTGAATATGAAAATGGTAGAAGCAGAAGAAAAAGGGGAGTGTCAAATGGGAGCGATGCTTCAAGCGAGACAAATTAGTAACCCATTTCTTCAAGTGCTGTCGTTAATTTAAATAGATATTCAATATTTAATTCTTTTTTTATAGATTTATTTGAAATATGATTTCTCCAAATTTTAGCTTTTGGTATACCTTCGACTAGATTTATAAGATGTTTACAAATATCCCAAGATTTTCCTCCTTTACTTAAATGCGCTTCTATGTATGGAATTAAGGAGAATATAATATTTGAAGCAGATTTGGGTTTTTTATTAATTCCATAAATCTTTTGATCAATTTCAGACCATCTCAAGGGATGTTTATAAATTGACCGTCCAATCATGACCCCATCAAAATCATTCAAAGCCTTTAATGATTCATCGATATTTGTTAAACCTCCATTGATTTCTATTAATAATTCTGGATTTGATTTTTTCAATTTTTTTACTAAATCATAATTAAGTGGCGGTATTGTTCTATTTTGTTTTGGATTTAGACCTTTTAATATGGCTTTCCTTGCATGAACTGTAAATCTATCTGCACCAGCCTTTGCGACAATTCTTACGAAATTATTTAAATTAACGAAACTATCATCATTATCTACACCGATTCTGTGTTTGATCGTAACTGGTAAGTTGCAATTATTTTTTAAGGATTCTATACATTTTGCTACTTTTTCAGGTTCTTTCATAAGTGAAGCGCCAAAATTTCCAGAACAGACCCTTGGACTAGGACAACCAACATTAAAGTTTATTTCGTCATAACCCCAATCCTGTGCCATTTGGGCTGCCTCTTTAAGGATTTTAGGATCGTCTCCTCCAAACTGAACTGATATCGGGTGTTCTTCATCATTAAAATCTAGAAAATTTTCTTTTTTATTTGTAAAAACTAAACTCTGGGCCACAATCATTTCCGTATACAAAAGAGCTTTAGAACTTATTTTTCTCATTATCATTCTGAAGTGCTTATCAGTACAATCCATCATTGGAGCAATACTTAATTTATGAATATTTTTAATAGAATTAGACTTAGTGAAATCCATTATTTTTTTGTGATTTAAATATATGAATCAATTTCTATCAAGAAGAACTTTTATTCTAATTCCTACCATGTCAATCTTAAAAAAAATCTTTAATCCCATGCAAGTATTAGCATCTTCACTGCCTTCTAAAGAAGAGTGGAATTTATCAAAAGATGAATGGAAGGCTAGGCTTAGTCCAGAATCATATTATATTTTGAGAGAGGAAGGGACTGAAAGAGCTTTTAGCAGCCAATTAAATAATGAGAAGAGGAAAGGGATTTTTCACTGTGCAGGATGCGATTTGCCGCTTTTTTCCTCAGATAAAAAATTTGATAGTGGTACAGGATGGCCAAGTTTTTGGGACTCAATTCAAGGATCAGTAGAAACAAAAGTTGATTTCAAGTTAATTGTTCCTAGAACTGAATATCATTGCTCTAGGTGTGGAGGTCATCAGGGACATGTCTTCAATGATGGGCCACTTCCCACTGGCAAAAGATACTGCAACAATGGATTAGCATTAAGGTTTGTTCCTGAATAAATATTTGTGCGGCCTTCCGCAACTTGTTTTGTGCATCACTTTATTGGACAATAGTTCTATTAAATTTATGAAAAATGATTGAAAATCAATCAGACAATATTGATAATAAAAAAAATGATGATTCTAATCAGGATAATGCTCCTAAAGATAAATCATCTACCCAAAATTCAACTGCCGAAATTGATGAATTATCTTCTCCAAAAACAGAGGAAATAAATACTGAAGAATTAAAAAATACTATCTCAAATAATGATGCAAGATTAGAACAATTAGAAAAAGAACATGAAACACTAAAAAATCAATATGTAAGAATTTCTGCAGATTTTGATAATTTCAGAAAAAGGCAGTCTAGGGATCAGGACGATTTAAAAATCCAACTTGTTTCAAAGACTTTAACTGCAATACTGCCTATTGTTGATAATTTTGAGAGAGCAAGACAACAACTTAAACCAGAAAGTGAAGAAGCTCAAGCTCTACATAGAAGTTATCAAGGATTGTATAAACAACTAGTAGAAGTTTTAAAACAACAGGGAGTTTCACCCATGAGAGTTGTTGGTCAGCAATTTGATCCAAACTTGCATGAAGCTGTATTAAGAGAACCTAGTGAAGAGTTTGAAGAGGATTTTATTATTGAAGAATTACAGCGAGGATATCATCTAGAAGGTAAGGTTTTGAGACATGCATTGGTTAAGGTTTCTATGGGACCTGGCAAACAAAATTCACAACAGGAAGTAGAACAGGATACAGTTGAAGGGGATGTTAATTCAGAGGCAAATACTTCTGAAGATGTATAAATTCCAAATTCTTATTTGAGCATTATCTAATGGCTGATTTTTACCAAATACTTGGAGTTTCAAGAGATGCTGATGCGGATACCTTAAAAAGGGCTTATAGAAAATTAGCACGACAATACCATCCTGATGTTAATAAAGAACCTGGAGCGGAAGATAAATTTAAAGAAATTGGTAAGGCTTACGAAGCATTAGCTGATCCTGAAACTAGAGCAAGATATGACCAATTTGGAGAGGCTGGCCTTGGTGGTGCAGCTGGAATGCCTGATATGGGAGATATGGGTGGCTTTGCAGATTTATTTGAAACTTTTTTCAATGGCTTTGGGGGGCAAAATCCACAAGGAGGAAGAACACAAAGAAGAGGTCCTCAACAAGGAGATGATCTAAGGTATGACCTTAATGTTGACTTTAAAGATGCAATTTTTGGCCAACAAAGAGAAATTAAAATTCCTCATTTGGAGACATGTGAAGTCTGTAGGGGAACAGGTGCAAAACCAGGAACCGGCCCCAAAACTTGTTCAACATGTGGTGGAAGTGGACAAGTTAGAAGGGCTACAAGAACACCTTTTGGTAATTTCACACAAGTAGCTGAATGTCCTTCATGTAATGGTGTTGGCCAAATAATTGCAGATCCATGTGTAACTTGCGGTGGCAATGGCGTAAAGCAAGTCAGAAAAAAATTAAGAATTAATATTCCTGCAGGAGTTGATACTGGCACTAAATTAAGAGTTTCCGGCGAGGGAAATGTTGGTTTGAAAGGAGGCCCACCTGGAGATCTTTATGTTTTTATAAAGGTTAAGAATGATTCAAAACTTAAAAGAGATGGTGTAACTATTTACTCAGAAATATCAGTAAGTTATTTACAGGCTATTTTAGGTGACACTGTAAAAATCACTACAGTTGATGGAGATGTTAATTTAAAAATTCCAAGTGGTACGCAGCCAAATACAACTCTTTCTCTTGAGAATAAAGGAGTACCTAGACTTGGTAATCCGGTTGCGAGAGGAAATCATGAAGTCTTAGTAAAAGTAAAACTACCAACTCGTATAACCGATGCAGAACGAGAGCTTTTAGAGGGTTTAGCTTCTCAATATTCAGATAAAAATATTAATTCTAGTAGTGGACTTTTTAGCAAATTATTTGGTAAAGAATCTTCATGACTTCTTTAAAGCATTTGGATCTTAAATCTGTTCCATGTCCTTTAAATGTCGTCAAAATTAAATTGGCTTTGAAGAAGTTATCTAAAAATGAGCAACTTATTGTTGAACTAGATAAAGGTGAACCAGAAGAAATGGTATTAAATAATTTAAGAGAGATGGGATGGTTCTTTAAAAAAATTAAAGAAAATGAAAAATTTATAAAAATAAAAATATTGAATGAAAATTAATAGTAAATATTTAGGTTTAGTTACAAAAAAATTTAATGATTTTTTTTTAGTTGATTTAAAAAATCAAGAAAACTCTGGAAATAGCGAGAAATTTTTATGTAAGGTTAAGAAATCTATAAATTTCAAGGATCAATTAATTTATGTTGGAGACGAAGTAGCGATTGAAAAAATTGATTTTAAAAGTAAACGCGCAGTGATAACAAGTCTAAAAAAAAGAAAAAATCTTTTAGTTAGACCCTCAGTTGCAAATATTTCTAACATATATGTTACTTTTTCCGTTGAAGAACCAGAATTAAATTTATCTCAAGTTAATAGGTTTTTGATATCAGCAGAATTAATGGGAGTTGAAGTCTCATTAGTTTTGACAAAGTGTGATTTAATTTCTGATAAAAGAAAATCATATCTACTTGATAAATTTGAGAAATGGGGTTACCAAGTAATAACTTTAAATTTACAGAAATCTGATTGTTTTAAAAATTTATTAGCCGAGTTAAAGCAAAAAGAATGTTCAATTTTTATGGGCCCTTCAGGCGTTGGCAAAACTACTTTGCTAAATATGATTATTCCAGGTCTTCAAAATAGTACTTCTCCAGTTTCTAATAAAATTAAAAGAGGAAAAAATACTACTCGAAATGTTGAGTTATTTTCTATGTCGAATCAAAGTTACATTGTGGATACTCCTGGTTTTAATATGCAACCCCTAGAGGTTGATATTAAGTTGTTACCAAATCTTTATTCAGAAATATATAAACAGGTAATCGAAGAAGGAATTAAGTGTAAATTTCGTAACTGCTTACATTTAAATGATGAGGGATGTAATTTAAATAAATCCTTCGAAAGATATTCTTTTTATAAAGAAATGATTGAGTCGTCTAAGAGTCACTATTATCAAAACCAGGAAGATTAAGATTTAATCCACCAGTCAAATCATTCATCCTTTCTTTCATAGTTGTGGTTGATAATTCATGAGCTTTTTGAATAGCTTGTAGAATGTTTTGCTCTATTTTTTCTTTATCTGCATTTAAAATATTTTCTTGTACTTCTACCTTTAAAGGAAGTTGGTTGCCACTTATCCAAACTTTTATCATCTCATCATCACTTTTGCCTTCGATCTCCATATTTTCAAGTTCATCTTGTAATTTTTGAGCATCTTGCTGAATTTGTTTAGCTTTTTTAAAAGCTTCTGTAAGTTGTCCAAAGTTAGGAAGTCCAAAACCCGCCATTTTGTAAAAACGTTTCTTTAGTTAGGATAGTCAAAACCAATCATTCTTACTTCCGGTTGCAAATAAATCCCTTTGTTTTGTAGTACTTTTTGTTGAATTACTGTTATTAATTCATAAATATCTTTTGAACTTGCTGAAGAACTATTAATTATAAAATTTGAATGCATTGTAGAAATTTCAGCACCGCCAATTTTAAATCCTTTTAAACCCATATCATCAATTATTTTTGCAGCATAATTATTTTCAGGATTTTTAAAAACACTACCAAAACTCGGTTGATGATATGGTTGTGTTTCTGTTTTTAATTTAAGGTTATTTTTGGTTGTTTGAATTAATTTTTCTATATTTCCATTAGGTTCAAAATGTAATCTTGCACTAATAATTGATAAATCATTTCTTTGAAAAGAGCTAAATCTATACTCAAAATTGATAGCTTTTTTTTCAATTTCAAGTTTTTCAAGAGTTTTATTATTAATAACTTTTACGGAAATAAGATTTTTTGCTAGCGAAAAATTACCTGTGCCAGCATTCATATAAATTGCTCCTCCTAATGTTCCTGGAATTCCGACAGCCCATTCCCCTCCTTGTAATCCATTTTTAGCAAGAAAATTAGATAATGTTGGGAGCATTACACCTGCTTCCGCTTCAATAATTCCTGAATATGGATCTATCTTTAGTGATTTCAATTTTTTTGTACAAACAACTAAGCCTTTTATGAAAATATTATTTATTAAAAGATTTGAACCTGCGCCAATTATTTGACATCTTTGTTTATTTAAATTAGCCCATTTTATTAGATATGAAAGTTCTTCAACGCTTCTTGGCTCAGCAAAATATTCAGCCACTCCTCCCACTTTTATAGTTGTATAACTACTTAAATTACAGTTTTCAGAAAAAATTTTTTTATTCATAAATTAGTTATTAATTTTAATTATTTTTTTCATTTAAAATTGACCAGAAATTATGACAATCACCAGCTCCCATATTCAAAATTAAATCCCCTTTTTGAGTTAATTCGAAAAAATTCTTTGTAACTTCATAATAATTATTTACGTAACTAACATTTTTATTTTTTTTATAAATCAAATCTGTAATAATTTTCGAAGTAATTTTATCTTCGTTTTCTTCTCCTGCTCCATAAATACTTGTTACATAAATAACATCTGCTTTTGATAATTCTTCAGCGAATTCTTTATTAAATTGCTTTACTCGAGAATATCTATGAGGTTGAAATAAAGCAACTAATCTATTTTTTTGAAATTCATTATTATTTTTTTGCTTAATAAATAATCTTCCTAATTTAATCGTCTCTTTTATTTCGTTTGGGTGATGAGCATAATCATCATATAAACTTCTTTCATCTATTTGGCCTCTAAATTCAAATCTTTTTTTTGGCAGTTTCAAATATTTTAAATTTTTCTTAATTTCTATAAAATCTACTCCTATCATTCTGGAAGCTGCTATTGCTGCGGTGATATTGGATAGATTGTGAAGTCCTGGAATTGGAATATTTAAATTACTGATAAAATTTCCATTTTCATAATATTTTCCAATTGTATACTTTGAATTAATTTCAGTCGGGATTATTGCATATGCTACGTTTTTAGCCGTAGAGTTTGACCACTTACAATTAGAATGAAAATTTTTTCTTGAGGTTTCACAATCAAAATTAAGTAATAATTTTTTAGAGTTTTTAGCGAAACTTTTAAAAGAAGATATGACTTCACTTAAATTAGAAAAGTGATCGCAATGATCAAAATCAATGTTATTGATTATTCCAATATCAGATTTATATTTGTCAATAGTCCCATCAGATTCATCAACTTCAGCGACTAAGTATTTTGTATTTTCTAGATGACAATTAGAGTTGTAAATAGGAATTATTCCTCCAGTTATTGAAGAAGAATTACGCGTGCACAACTCAAGTATCGTAGAAAGAAATGTACTAGTTGATGTTTTTCCGTGGCTGCCTGCTATTGCTAATGCAGTATAAGTGCGCATTAGCATTGCAAGTATCTCTGAACGATGTTTTATTGATAAATTTTTTTCTTTGCAATACGAAAATTCTTCATTTTCTGGCTTGATCGCGGAGCTTACAACAAAATTAATCAATCTGTTGGTAAATTTTGAAGTAACAAATTCAATATTTTGTCGAACTTGAGAAGTAAAGATTACTGCACCTAGTTTCTCCAATTTATTAGTTTCATCGTTTTTAACTAAATCAGATCCTGAAACTGAACAACCTTTTTTAAGTAAACCCATTGCTAATGCTGACATGCCAATACCTCCGATCCCAATAAAATGAAAATGACTTTTCAAAAGTAATTTTTTATCCAATGTTTATCTTTTACTTAAATCAAAATAACTTCTAAGTAAAATTTTGCTATTTTTTCTTAAAAAAAATGTTTTTATTTTCTTGAATTAATACAAAACTAGACGTATTTGCTTAATAAATCAAAAAAACCTTACGTTATTGCACAAAATTCAGTATGATCAGCAACTTAGGTTAATCATTTAGAAATTATTAGTTATGACTTTGCGTGTTGCAATTAACGGCTTTGGCAGAATTGGTCGAAACTTTATGCGTTGTTGGCTTAGTAGAGGGGCTTACACCAATATTGAAGTTGTCGGAATTAACGTTACATCAGATCCTAAGACTAATGCTCATTTATTAAAATACGACTCAGTCCTTGGTCAACTTGATGGTGTTGATATTCAATATACTGATGATACTTTTGTAATTAATAACAAAACAATTAAATGTTTCTCAGATAGAAACCCAATGAATCTCCCTTGGAAAGACTGGGGTGTAGATTTGGTTATTGAATCTACTGGAGTATTTAATACAGACGTAGGAGCAAGTAAGCACTTAGAGGTAGGAGCAAAAAAAGTTATCTTAACTGCACCTGGTAAAGGGGATGGCGTTGGTACTTATGTAGTTGGAGTTAATGCTGATACATATAAACATAAAGATTACGATATTTTGAGTAATGCTAGTTGTACAACAAACTGTTTAGCTCCAGTAGTCAAAGTTTTAGATCAAACTTTTGGGATTAATAAAGGTTTGATGACTACAATTCATAGTTATACAGGTGATCAAAGAATTTTAGATAATAGTCATAGAGATCTAAGAAGGGCTAGAGCCGCTGCTACAAACATAGTTCCTACTTCTACAGGAGCTGCAAAAGCAGTCGCTCTTGTATACCCAGAAATGAAAGGCAAATTAACTGGAATTGCAATGAGAGTTCCAACTCCTAACGTTTCAGCAGTAGATTTTGTTTTTGAATCTTCTAAATCTGTCACAGCTGAAGAAGTCAATAATGCCCTCAAGGAAGCATCTCTAAGTTCAATGAAGGGCATTATTAAGTATGGAGATGAACCATTAGTGTCAAGCGATTATGCAGGTACAAATGAATCATCAATTGTAGATAGTGATCTTACTATGTGTATCGGAGATAACCTTGTAAAGGTGCTTGCATGGTACGACAATGAGTGGGGTTATAGTCAGAGAGTTGTAGATTTAGCAGAGATTGTTGCTAAAAATTGGGAGTAATTAAAAGTGTTTGAAAGGTGTGTTGTTAATTAATTTGTTTTTTTTATAATCTTTGAATTCTATTGATGGTTCACCATCAGTAAAAAAACCAATCTTATTAATATTTTTATCAAGTTTAGATAAATTTTCTGCCCATTCTTTGGGCAATGAGAAAACTAATTCATAATCTTCTCCTCCAAAAAAATAGTATTCGTCCCATTTATCTCCTTTAGGCCAATCCTTATCTTTAGGTATTTTTTCATAGTTTATGATCGCTTTGCAGTTGCTAGCTATTGCTAAATCTTGTAAGGCTTGAAATAGGCCATCACTGCTATCAGTACATCCTATTCTCGTTATATTTTTATTGGAGCGAGTTTTGAGGAGATTATTTAGAAAATTTGGGTAAACTCTAGGGCGACAAAAATGTTCAATAGACTTAATGATTAATCTTTCATTAAGAGAAAATTCATTATCGAAATTAATTTTATTTTGTATCAAAAATCCCAGTTTGCTAAGACCATGAATTCCTGTAGTTAAGATTATATCTCCTGGTTTACAAGCGTTTCTTCGTAATTCAAGTTCACCTTGAATACCAAAGGCCGTAATTGAAATTATTTTTTCATTTCCCTTTGAGCAATCTCCCCCTAGAATCAACCCGCCATATTCTTTTAGTGCTTTATTTATTCCTTTGTATAATTCTTCAACCCAAATCCACTCAGTTCTAGCAGGTAGAACTAGGCTAATTGTAATACCTATAGTTTGCTTGCTTCCACTTGATAATAAGTCAGAGATGTTGCTAACAACTGCTTTCCACCCAAGGTCCCTAGGACAAATAGTAATGTCATTGAAATGAACATTCTCCACCAAAGAATCAGTATTAACAAGTAAATTTTCATTTTTAGTTTTGATTAAAGCGCAATCATCTGAAATTTGGTTTTTAGGCATAAATTTCCCTAGCCTATTTATTAATTCTTTTTCTCCTATATCTTTTAATAGTTCTTTATGCATTTAATTTGAGGTTTTCAATCCCTTCAAAAACATCAATTGAAATTATTGTGTCATCTTTAGTTAGCTCTTCTAATACATCAAATCCATCTATAACATAACCAAAGGCAGCATTTCTCCCGTCAATTAAATTGCGACCTGCTGGATTTAATTCTGCTTCATATAAAAAGAAGAAAAATTGCGATGAGCCATCATCAACTGAGGTATTTGAATGGGACCATCCTAGAGTTCCAAGTGTTGCAAAAGGTAATG
Organism: Prochlorococcus marinus XMU1412; assembly: GCF_017696315.1. Taxonomy (NCBI): domain Bacteria; kingdom Bacillati; phylum Cyanobacteriota; class Cyanophyceae; order Synechococcales; family Prochlorococcaceae; genus Prochlorococcus; species Prochlorococcus marinus. The sequence continues at coordinate 26,485 of NZ_JAAORJ010000001.1, forward strand.
TTGGTGTCTCTGTGTAAAGACCTAAATCTTCAAAAGTTTGATTATAAAAAGTTTCTTTTTCATCAGGAATTCTAATTTCTAAGGGAACATGACGTTCTTCTTTTGTTTCAGGATCTACGTAACCAATATCTTCACCAATTGGATCACCTGTTTGCAGTACAAAAAATTCTTCTGCTCTGTTTATAGGTAAATCTTTGTAGAAGTTTTTTGAAGATAAATCTATAAATGCTCCTGCTGTAAGTGGGGCGTTAAATCCATCCACGATTGCTTGCATATCTCCTTTGGAGGTCTTTATATTGACTTTTGCTCTGCCCAGTAATCTTGGTAAATTATCAAATTCTTTGGGAATAGAGTATGGAAATTCATTTGGTAGAAAATATTCTTCTAATCCACCTATTTTGTCTAAAGAATCTCTTCGGGTCGCTATAAATGAGTATTTATCTTTTGATTTAGAGTAATCTTGAAGACTATCAAAATTTTCTTTGAGTTCTAAAAATGTTTTCTCAGCAATTTTCTTTTTATCGTTTGGTAATTCTTGAATAATTTTACTCTGGTATTTTTTTAGTAAAGATTGACATTTTGTAACAGTTTTCGTAAGAGCGGGCCATCTTCCTCCCCTGATAAGGTCACTAGTATCTTCCAGTTTATGTTGAAGTTCTTGTAACTCAACTTGCTTGATAGGGAGTGCGTTTCTGAGGATTGCACTAGGGTCTTTTACAGCATTTCCAGTAGGTAAATCAGCTAGTACTTGAATCGGTTTTAAGAAAAAAACCTGTAAAATTACAATCGATAAAATTAAAAAAAGTTTGTTCTGATTTGATAAGAATTTTTGCATAGCACTCTTGCAGGTTTATGATCCTTGGGGATGTAATACAGGAATGATTTCCAGTAACGATTTTCGCACAGGTACTACCATCGAATTGGATGGACAAGTTTGGCGTGTTGTAGAATTTCTACATGTCAAGCCTGGCAAGGGTTCTGCTTTCGTGCGAACAAAATTAAAATCAGTTCAAAGCGGCAACGTAGTTGAAAAAACTTTTCGAGCCGGAGAATCAGTACAGCAGGCTATCCTTGAGAAGTCTAACCTGCAGCATACTTATGTGGAGTCTGGTGATTATGTTTTTATGGATATGACAAGTTTTGAGGAGACAAGACTCACCTCTGAACAAATAGGTAAAGGTTCAAAGTATTTGAAAGAGGGAATGGAGGTTAATGTAATTTTTCATAATGGTAAAGTTTTAGAAGTAGAACTTCCAATATCTATTACTTTGAAAGTTACAGAGACTGATCCAGGAGTTAAAGGTGATACTGCTAGTGGGGGCACGAAACCAGCTATTCTAGAAACAGGTGCTCAAGTTATGGTTCCTTTATTTATTTCTGAGGGAGAGATGATTAAAGTTGATACTCGTAATGACAGTTATCTTGGACGTGAAAATTAATGGCTATGAAATTAGATCATGATGACTTAAATCGCTTAATAGAGAAAATCTCTAAAAGTGATATACAAGAGTTCTCACTAGAGGGAGAAGATTTTAAACTCGAAATAAAAAGGAATGTATTTGATCAGAACCAAGTTTTTAATAATTTAGTCTCAAATACTTCATTTGATAAGCAAACAATTGTTGATCAAAAAACTAATAATGGCAATATACCAATTGTCAGTGAATCCGAAGCACCTCAGGTGGCGCCCCCAGGGCGTTCTGATCTAACTGAAATTACTTCTCCTATGGTTGGGACATTCTATAGGGCTGCAGCGCCTGGTGAGGAGCCATTCGTCGAAGTGGGGAATAACGTTAAGGTCGGTCAAACTATTTGTATTTTGGAAGCAATGAAGTTAATGAATGAAATTGAATCTGAATTTAATGCTGAAATAGTAGAGATTCTCGTTGAAAATGGAACACCAGTAGAATTTGGTCAAGTTTTAATGCGTGTTAAGCAGTCTTGAATTGTTAGTCATTTCTACGGCAGTCTTAATAGCCTCAATCATGCTCTGAGATTGAGCAATTCCTTTGCCGGCAATATCAAATCCCGTTCCATGATCCGGAGATGTTCTTATAAAAGGTAACCCGATTGTGGTATTGACTGAGTAATTTAGAGCTATCAATTTCATTGGTATTAAACCTTGATCATGATACATAGCAAGAATGCCATTGTGCGTATCAGCATTATTGTCACTCCAAGCTTTTACGGAAGAATTCCAGCAACTATCTGGAGATAAAGGGCCTAATAATCTAATACCTCTATTTTTCTCATTCCATGTGATTAATGCATCATTGAGCCAATCTTTTTCTTCATTACCTAAAATACCCTCTTCGCCGGCATGAGGGTTTAATCCTGCTACTTTTAAAGTAGGTTTATCAGTATAGGTATTACAAAAATCTTTGAAAAGATCCAATTTAGAATGGATTAATTCTTTAGTTAATTTATTGGGAACCTCAGAAAGGGCAATGTGGGTTGTAGCTAGTAAAGTATTAAATCTCCAACCTGTTATTGGAGATTTTGCTGTAAATAACATTCCAACGTTTTTTACTCCACATGATTTTGCTAGTACTTCAGTTTGACCAGAGAAGTGATGACCTGCAAGAGACCATGATTTCTTGCAAATTGGTCCAGTTACAAGTGCCGAATTGGGAGATTGTTTTACAATATCTATTGCTTTTGTTAAATATTGGAAACTTGAATTACCATAACTTGATTTAGGGCCATTATCTGATGCAGCAATTTCTAGATCATGTATTTTGAAATTTTTAGGATTCGCAAGGTTTTCTAATCCTAATGACCTGAGATATTTATATGTATTTTGTAGATTTTTTTTTGATCCAACTAATATATATTCAATATTTTTGGGTATCTGACTAGAACAAAGTGCTTTTAAGATTGTTTCAGGTCCAATCCCTGACTCATCTCCCACGCTTAATACTACCTTTAATATTTCATTTGCATTTTGAAAATTCATAAAAAGCTTTTAATTTATTTTTTTAACTGTTCAGATAACAATTTTTTAAGCCTAATTTATAGTTTTTATAAATTAGTTTATATCCGAGTGTTTTGCATAAAAGTTTGTTTGAAACTCTTCTATTTTCCATCCAAAAAGATTGAGCGATAGGTGATAATGCATCTTTTACATCCTCAAATAATATGGGCTTTGGCATTGTTAAACCAAGTAAATCGTAGCAATATTGAATAACTTCTATCTGAGAACAGGGTTCATCATCTGCAATATTTATAATTTGATGAAACTTTAAACAATCTTTATTCTGTAATAAAAAAATAATCGCATGCGTAATATCAGCAACATGAACTCTTGAAAATACTTGAGATTTTTTTAAGATAACTCGAATTTTTTGATTTTTGATTGCATCAAACGTGGATCTTCCAGGTCCATAGATACCAGGTAATCTAAAAATTTGAACGGGCAAACTAGATTCAATCCATTTTTTTTCGCAATTTAATCTATTATGACTTCTTTTTTGAAAAGGATTAGGCTGATCTATCTCAGAAACCCAACCACCTTCAGTGTTTCCATATACTCCTGTGGTTGATAAATATCCAACCCATTCAAGGGGTAAATCTTGCAGTTTACTTTGTAGGCTTTCTAGTACGGGATCATTACCATTTTTGTCAGGAGGTATGCAACTAAGAATATGTGTTACTCCATCAAAAATTTCTTCGTCGGGAACTACGCCGTTTTCACTGTTGAAAATAAAACTATTTGGATCTTTGCTTGCAGATCTTGAGCTTGTTAAAACATTGCAACCGAATTTTCTAATTGTTTTTGCAAAAAAACTACCGCTGAAACCACATCCCAAAATTAAAAATTTATTTTTATTTCCGAGTAAACTTGCAGGTTTCTTCATGCTGGTTTAAAGTAGTACATATGTATTAAATAATGATGAAGACAGCTTTTGAGCCCTATTTAAAATCAAAAACTTTCCGTATTAGTAAAAGTTACCTCCTTCTTGTAGAGAAAGAAGTAAGTTTAGTTAGTTTTAAATTCTACCAAAAGTTATTAGTCTTTCTCATTGCATTTTCGACATTTTTAATATTCCCAGATTCTCCAAAAGAATTAGAAAATATATGTGAGAGTTATAACTCTAGAGAAATATGTAATGTTTTGTAATCAAGCTGCTTTATATTCTGATTCATCATTTATGTAATTTTTATTTTTTACCTTAAAATGAGGATTGGCCCATTGTAGTAATCTAATAGCTAATCTTAAATCTCCCTCTAACCAAGCTCTTATAGCCATTGCTCTTCGGGGATCATAAAATTTTTGCCTTCTATACCAATATAAAGCATTTTTATCTGATTTATCTCCATTACATGAAAGACATGCAGGGACGCAGTTTTCTGTTGTACTTAATCCTCCTTGGCTTCGTGGTATTACATGATCAATAGATTCAGATGGGTTTCCGCAATATATACAACTTTTTCCAGTAAAATTATGAATAGATTTTCGCCATTGTCTTAATCTGAACTTAGGACATAAATCCTCTAAAAACACCGCATCATTAATATGCATTCAGAATATTTAGTTAAATAAATAATCCCTTGAATATATTAAAAGTCAACATTTATTTATGCTTCTCAGCCTAAATTTCTTAGTAAAAATATGATTTAGTGTGTTTAGATACAAAATATTATTAAATTGATTTAGAAAAAATTATTATCTTTCTGAAATCTAAATTAATAACTATATCTATCAAGTGTTTCATCAGAAAAATTTTCAGAAATTTCCTCATTAGCTTCTTCTAATTCTTTTTCTAATTTTTTTCTTTTCTTTTCTCTATCTATTGCTTCTTTTTCTTTTCTTTCTTCTTCTTTTTCTAAATCTCGTATTAGTTTTCTATTTGGATGAAGATTATCTAAATATTCAATGCAATAACTAAATTTTTCTCTTTCTCTGATAACTGTTTCAGTAATTTGCGCTGCTGCATTTTTAGGTGAAACTTTGAAGAATCCTCCTTTTTGTTTTTTTATATATGTGTAAGCTGCATCCCAACTACTTTCATGGTCATTTCCGCCATCTCTCATAGTACAAAAAATTTCTGCTCCAAATGCACTTGCATTTACTCTTGGTGTAGTAAGGGTTAGAGGAGCAAAAATTCCTAACGCTAATGGTATTAGTTTTTTCTTTTTTAATCTTTGCATTTGGCTTTTATCTTCTATTTAAAAATATCTTTTATTGTCAATATGTCTATAGAAATTTAAGATTTAATCACTCCAAATATATTCAAGCATTTCACAACTAAAGGAAGAATTAAAAGTACAGTAATCAATCTTACAGCGTGTAAAGTTGCTACCGCAGGCCCCACTCCGTATTCAGACCCTACAAGACTCATTCCGCTAATTCCTCCTGGTGCAGCACCTAGAATTGTTGTAATGATATCTATATTAAGTAATCTGCTTGTCCATAATCCAATTGCTAATCCAGTAATAACTAAAGTAAAAGTTATTAATATAGCTGGCCTCCATAAATTTTGAATATCTACTAATGAGTCTTTTGTTAATGACGTACCAATGACTGTTCCAATTCCAATTTCTAAAATTGTTCTTGTTCCTATTGGCCACTCTGCGATGTCGACTTTGCCACTTATGCTAAGTATGCTTGCGCCTATTAAAGCACCCGCTAGGGGAGCCGCAGGAATACCTGTTTTTAGAGCTAAAGCTCCAAAAAGACAACCTGCAAAAAGATAATAGATTAGATTTATGTTAGGCATAAATTTCAAGGATGTTTGAACATAATATTAGAAAAATTTTTTTTTGTTTAAGTTTATAGTCAAATAATATTTTTAGTTTTCTCTCGTAATGTCCCATTTTGTTGGCATAATATTAACTAAAGCATGATTTATTATGTCTTCACAAATTTCTTACAAAGATAATAAAAGCCGCATAAAGAAAAAATTATCTTTTTTTGAGGGTGGCCACCAGCTCGAAAAATTAGAGTTTGCTCTTGCAATAGCTCAAACCAAAGGTGATGAAAAAAAATCAATCGTTCTTAGAAAAAAGATTGTTGAATTAGGTGGAAATGTTGAAGAGCCAGGTACTTAAGTCAATCTCTTTCTAGGTATTTTGATGCCATAACTAATGCTTCACCAGCTTGTTGGGCTGTAATTTTACCGAGGTTGAGAAGTGTATTACTCATAGCTGAAACTACCGTAATAATATCTCTATCATTTACATAACCTAAATGTCCCACTCTGAATATTTTCCCCTTTAGATGATCTTGACCACCGGCAAGTAAAATATCAAAATTATTTTTTATTGTTTTTCTAAATTCTTCTGCATCAATTCCTTCAGTTTTTATTGCAGTAATTGAAGGACTTAAATATTTTTCATCAGCAAATAATTTTAGATTTAAAGCCTTTACTGCATTGCTCATCGCTAATTTGTGTTTATTGTGTCTTTGGAAAATGTTATCTAAGCCTTCTTCTCTCATCATTTTTAAAGCTTCATCTAAAGCAAAAACTAAATTAACTGCTGGGGTGTATGGATTACTGTTAGTTAAAAGACTTTTTCTGTAGGATTTTAAATTTAAATAAAATTTTGGTAAATTAGATTTTTCTGTAGCTTCCCATGCTTTTTGGCTCATTGCTATAAAGCTAAGCCCTGGAGGTATCATATATCCTTTTTGTGATCCTGAAGCAACGATATCTAATTTCCATTCATCTACTGGTACATTGCAAGCTCCAAGACTTGTAACGCAGTCAATAATTGATAATGCTGTGTTGTGTGCACGAATATATGAACTAATAGTTTCTAAATCATTAATTACACCTGTTGAGGTTTCAGAATGAGTCAAAATAACCGCCTTTATTTCTTTTTGTTTATCTTCCTCTAATACCTTTTTGAATTCTTCTGGATCAAGTGGAGTTCCCCATTCGGAATAAATTTTTATTACTTCCAGACCAAATTCTTTAGCAACTTTTACCCATCTTTCACCAAATTTTCCATTTTCTCCACAAATTACTTTATCTCCTCTACTTAAGGTATTTATTATTCCAGCTTCCATTGCGGCAGTCCCACTACCAGTGATTGTTAGAACATCATTTTGAGTTTGATGAAGCCACTGTAAGTTTTTAGTTGTACTCTCTACGAGATCTTGAAATTCTTTACTGCGATGGCCTATTGGATGCTTACTTAATGCTTGTAAAACTTTTTCTGGAACTGGTGTGGGTCCAGGAATCATCAATGATAATTTTTGTTGTATGGCCACTTTTTATTAAATAGGTCATTCTTAGATTAGTTCTCATTATATATTTTTCAATTACTTGATTTGAAAAAAGGATTTTCTTTACCTTTGTGGGTTGCTGGAGCTGCTAGGTCAGCATTAAATAAACTAGTAGGATTACCATTTAAGAATTATGAACTAATAAAAATTCCTAATGAAAAAAAAGAAATAAAAATTGAGATTCATTCTGTTGGTTTACTTAAAAATGGCTCGCATGCATTAGGAATTACCTTTGCAAAGTCTGGCTTAGATCTTGATATTACACAAAACTTAGAGATATGGACAATAGCCTCTTTAGAAAAAATTTCTTTTAATAATCCTGTTCAAGAAATTCCAATAAATATTATTGCAGGATCTGGTGTAGGCATAAAAGAAGATACATCAGAGATATGCATTTCTAATTTTGCCAAAGAAGTTTTATATGAAAATTTATTAGATAGTGTTCCTGCCGGCTTTAATTTGAAATTAGAAATTATTTTCCCAAATGGCGAGTTTTTAGCAGAAAGAACTAGTAATAAGTCATTTGGTATTGTTAATGGATTATCTATTATTGGTACTTCTGCTGAGACTTATTCTAGTGCTTCACCTGATCAATTAGAAGAGGCTAAAAATAATCTAGCAAAGTTAATTCAAAATGATTTTAAAGGGGAAGTTATATTTGTTATTGGTGAAAATGGGTTAAATTTGGCCAAAAATTATAATGTTAATTTGCCAATTATCAAAATTGGAAATTGGATAGGACCCTTATTAGTTGATGCAGCAATAAAAAAAGTTAAAACTGTAATTCTTTTTGGTTATCACGGGAAATTAATTAAATTAGCAGGCGGTATTTTTCATACACATAATCATTTGGCTGATGCAAGAATTGAGATTCTTGTTTATTTAGCTGTTCAAGAAAAGTTACCGCCTGAAATAATAGTTGAATTATCTCATTTAGATAATCTTGAGAATGCATTACAACTTCTTGAGAGATTTAATAAATCTTTAGCTGATAAATTATTCATGAATTTATCAAATACAATCGAAAAGCGTACTTTTACTTATGTAAATAGGTATTTAAAAACTGATATGGAAATCGCATCAATCATTTTTGATAGAAAAAGGAAAATTAGGTGGGCTGGAACTAACGGCAATAATTATATTTCTTATTTTCAATGAGATTAATTTCTGATTCATTATGCTTTTGTAAATAAATTGAGTTAACTTTTATACATGAGTCAAATAATTTTAAAAAAAGAACGAGATCCTTCAATATTAATTTTGGATTTCGGATCTCAATATTCTGAATTGATTGCAAGAAGAATTAGAGAAACTAATGTTTTTTCTCTTGTAGTAAGTAATTACATTTCAATTGAGGAAATTAAAAATATTAATCCTAAAGGGATTATTTTGAGTGGTGGTCCAAATTCTGTATATGAACAAAATGCGCCTAAGTGTGATGAAAAAATTTTTAATTTAGGAATTCCTATTCTTGGCATATGCTATGGAATGCAATTAATGGTTAAAGAATTAGGAGGATCTGTTATTTCAGCAACCAAAAGAGCTGAATATGGTAGAGCACCAATAAACATAGACCAAGAATCTGACCTCCTTTCTGATGTAGAAGATAAATCTACTATGTGGATGAGTCATGGCGATTCTATTAATTGTTTGCCTGATGGATTTAATAAAATTGCTCATACCGAGAACACACTTCATGCAGCAATTTCAAATGATGTAAAGAAATTATTTGGCGTACAATTTCATCCTGAAGTTATTCATTCAGAGTTTGGGATGACGGTAATTAGAAATTTTGTTTATAAAATTTCTTGTTGTGCGGCTGATTGGACAACCGAAACCTATATAGAGGAAACTATCCCTAGGATAAGAGAGCAAGTTGGTAATAAAAAAGTTTTGCTTGCCTTATCTGGAGGAGTTGATTCCTCAACTCTTGCTTTTCTTCTCAATAAAGCTATTGGAAATCAGCTTACATGCATGTTTATAGACCAAGGGTTCATGAGAAAAGGAGAACCAGAATTTTTAATGAATTTTTTTGATAAGAAATTTCATATAAAAGTAGAATATATTAATGCAAGGGAAAGGTTTATTGCCAAATTAAAAGGTATTACTGATCCAGAACAAAAAAGAAAAATTATAGGTGAAGAATTTATTAGGGTATTCGAGGAAGAAAGTAATAGATTGGGACCTTTTCAGTATCTAGCCCAAGGTACTCTGTATCCTGATGTTATTGAAAGTGCTGGGACTAATATTGATCCTAAGACTGGTGAAAGAATAGCTGTAAAAATAAAGAGTCATCATAATGTGGGTGGATTGCCAAAAGATTTACAATTTAAATTAGTTGAGCCACTAAGAAAACTTTTTAAGGATGAAGTCCGAAAAGTCGGAGCTGCTTTAGGTTTGCCGGATGAAATTATAAAAAGGCATCCATTCCCAGGACCAGGATTAGCTATAAGAATTTTGGGAGAGGTGAATAATGAAAAACTTGATTGTTTAAGAGATGCAGACTGGATAGTAAGAGATGAAATTAAAAAAGCAGATCTTTACAATGATATTTGGCAAGCTTTTGCAGTATTGCTACCTGTAAAAACTGTAGGAGTTATGGGTGATAAAAGGACTTATGCATGGCCAATAGTTTTACGTTGTGTATCTAGTGAAGATGGTATGACAGCCGATTGGTCAAAAATTCCTTTTCAGATTTTGGAGAGGATTGCAAATAGAATCGTAAACGAAGTAAGTTCAGTTAATAGAGTTGTTTATGATATTACAAGCAAACCTCCTGGAACTATAGAGTGGGAGTAAGTCTTCAAATTTTTAAAAATTTTAAAGTTTTTTTATTTAAGCAAGAAATCTTTAAATGAGATTTAAAATGTAATGCCCGATATTGTTAAGTTAAGTCGATCTACAGTTGAGAAATATCTTAGTTGTCCAAGATGTTGTGTTCTGGACAAAAAATATCAAATAAAACCGCCATCATTACCATTTACCTTAAATATAGCTGTAGATAATTTATGTAAAAATGAATTTGATTACTATAGAAAAATACAGGAGCCACATCCTTTATTTATTAAATATGGAATAGATGCTGTGCCTTTTAAACACAAAGATTTAGAACGTTGGAGAAGTAATTTTCAAGGAATAAGATATAAGTCAATTGAACATAACTATGATTTTGGTGGAGCTGTAGATGATATTTGGCAGAAAAAAAATGGTCATCTTATTATCGTTGATGTAAAAGCAACATCTAGAAATAATTTTGATTGGGTTGCGACTTTTAATAAATACGAATATGCAAAAGCTTATAAAAGACAGTTAGAAATGTATCAGTGGTTGTTTAAAAAAAACGGTTTTCAAGTGGCTAAAGAAGCTTATCTTTTATATTTCAATGGCAAGAAAAATGAAGAGTTTTTTAATAATCAATTAAATTTTGACGTACATCTAATTAAATTAGATTGCTCTACTTCATGGGTAGAAAATAAGATAATTGATACGGTCAATTTATTACGTTCAGATAATTTCCCAAAACCTTCCTTAAATTGTGAATACTGTAATTATTTAAAGAAGCGTTGGCAGCTGTCGATAACTTAATTTTAATAGGATAATTTTATATCTGGAAAAATAGTGAATAAAAGATAATCTTTAATTAGATTATTAATTTAGACTTTTGATAAAATTGAAAAATTCTGAAAGGAAGATAACTAATCATCTGCAACAAGATGTAGTCAAAGTATCTGGCAAAACAATTTTTATTAATCCTTTTTTATATTGGCGGAGATTCGACGAAAATACTAATAGATGGCTTAGAGAACCTGGTCAAATGTCAGAGGATCAAATCTCACCAAACAGGAACCGTTTTTATCCAGAAATAGAGTGGGCTGATTTAAGTCATGAGCAAAAGCTCATAAAAGATGCAACTGTTGAGATGTTTTTAAAAACTCTTGAATTGATAAGTACATTTCATCCTTATCTTAGTTCCGGACAATTATTAGAAGTGGAGAGAAAAATGGCGATTATAAAAAAGATTCCTTTCGAAAAGTGGGTAACAAAATCTTTCGCCAAAAAAGCGAGATTGCTAGAAAATGAAAAAAGAAAATTTCAAAGACAAAGATTTTATAGTAGCTGGAGTGAATGGTTCAGTCTAGTAAATACTCAACAAGCCATTTTGCCGCTAATCGTCACAATATTTATTTCTTCATTTATTGGATGGTCTATAGGGATATCAAAGAATAGTTGTAATCCTTATTTTGAACAAAATATAGAACAATTAAACTAATTAATTTCTTTTTGATCTTTTTTAAGTATCTAAGTTAATTAAATTTTGAAAAATTAAATTTATTATTTAGAATTCTATTAATTGAAATCATTGCTTTAAAAGTATAAGTTTTATGAGTGAAAATTTAAATTCAAATAATATTGAATATGATGAGTCTAATCCTATCAATGCAGACAGTGATTATAAAGGTTTAATCACTAGACTTAATGAGATAAAATCAACTATTGCTTTATTAGAAAAAACAGTATTTAAATAAATTTTATATTTTTGATAAAAATAACTCCCAATAAAAAACTTATTTCATTAAAGAGACAACCTTTAGTCTTACTTATTTTTTCTTCCATATCATTTTTATTGATTCTGTGTAGGTTAATTTTTTTACAACTTTTAAATTATGAATCTTTTAAGAAGATGTCAGATGAGAATAGGATCAGACTTATTGCTGCACAGCCAATACGTGGAAGAATACTAGACAAAAATGGTTATGTATTAGCAGATAGTAGAGTTAAATATTCTTTAATAATAAAGCCTCAATCTGTTAATAAAAGCTATTGGGAAAAACATAAATCAAGCATTTCTAACTTGTTAAATATTGATAGTAATGTCATTCAAAAAAAATACTTTAATGGCCTAAAAAATCAAAAACTTTCAGTAATTATTCTTGATGATTTAAATGTAGATCAATTAATAAAATTTAATGAGAATGAAGGTAATTTAAGTAGTTTTGAAATAGCTACCAAATTAATTAGAAATTATCCTTATAAATCCCTTGCTGCCCATGTAATTGGTTATACTCAGCCAATTACTGAATTAGAATATAAATTCTTATCTAAGAATGGTTATAAATTAAATGACTTAATCGGTAGAACTGGAATCGAATATGTTTACGAAGATTTTATAAGAGGTGAATGGGGTGGAGAAATGGTTGAAGTAAATTCATTAGGAAAATTTCAAAGATCATTGGGTATAAGAGCTCCAGTAAAAGGTAATGATATTGAACTAACAATTGACCTTAATCTGCAATTAGTTGCTGAGGAAGTTCTTAAAGATAAAAAAGCTGGAGCCATAATAGTTATGGATCCAAGAGATGGGGCAATAAGAGCAATGTCAAGTAAACCTACATTTGATTTAAATTTTTTTTCAAAGGATTTCAAACCTGAGAAAGAATATAATAAACTTTTTAATTCTCCTGAAAAACCCTTATTTAATAGAGCATTAAATGCCTATGATCCAGGAAGCGTTTGGAAAATTGTAACGGCTTTAGCTGGCTTAGAAAGCGGAAAATTCCCTAGAGAAACTATGTTAGATACGAAACCATGTATAACTTATGGGAGCCAATGTTTTAGAGAGCATAATGATTTAGGCTTTGGGGTCATAGGTTATGAAGATGCTTTAAGAGTTTCAAGTAATACATTTTTTTATCAAGTAGGTTATGGAGTAGGAGTTGATGAAATTCATAAGGTCTCACAAAAGCTTGGTTTTAATTCTTTATCTGGAATTGAAATTTCTGAACAAGAAAATATAGGATTAGTAGCTAGTAGTGAATGGGCTAAAGAAGGCAGAGGATGGGGGCAACCCGGAAGAACCCCTTGGGTCCCAGAAGATATTGCGAGTATGTCTATTGGACAATTTGTTGTACAAGTTACCCCTATTCAAATAGCTAGAGCATATGCTGCAATTGCAAATGGAGGTTATCTAGTTACTCCATATTTAGTTAAAAAAGATGAAGAAAATCTTTCAGATAAAAAACTTATTAAAATCGATGTTGATTCAAATAATATTCAGTTGATAAAAAGTGGTCTCAGGAAAGTAGTAGAGTCTGGTACAGGAGTATCAATTAATTATGGAGTTTCAAATTTACCTCCAGTTTCAGGGAAAACTGGAACTGCCGAAGACGGTGAAGGTGGATTAGATCACGCTTGGTTCGTTTGCTTTACTCCCTCTGAAAAAAGCGAATTACTTGTAGTTGCTTTTGCACAAAATACTCCTGGTGGAGGATCTGTTCATGCACTACCTATGGCTAGAGAAATTTTGAAAGTTTGGAATGAAAAAAAATGAAATTTTATTAGGTTTTTAACTTTTTCATTTGTAAAAGTCTTTGAATAATATCTTCAATAGTTTTTGTATCTATAGGTTTACTATATGAGGACAAAAGTTGCCTCCCTAATACTTGACTTCCTAAATGAACTAATTGAATGCGTAAAGAGGTCAGCAGTTCTAAACCTATGCCACCAGAAAATGTTGCAATTGCAATCGGTTGACCATTAAATAAATTCCTAAAGTCATCTCCCGAAATAGAAAGCCATGCTATGAAGTTGGAGAGAATGGGAGGTATAGATCCATTATATTCAGGCGCACAAATAACCCACCTTTCAATCTTGAAAAGCTTTTTTTTTAATTCTTTTATTTCATTTGGAATATTTTCTTTGCTGTGAATTCTTGGATTAAATAATGGAATATCAAGAGTGGTAAGATCTAAAATTTCAGAACTTATTTTAAGTTCATTACTTTTTTCAAGAAATTTTTCAGAAAGTTCTAGATTTTTACCACAACTAGCCGTAATGATTATTAGATCTTTTGTTTCAGTCATAAATTAGATAAATAAATTTAATAGTTAGCACCTGTTTTGCGGTGATGAACTGCCGTTAGACTATCGGATTTTAGTATATTACCGTGTAGTACTTCGGCGTAAATTACCCAATGATCTCCACATTCCATTCTCTCTTTTACAGAAGCATCTAACCATGCGAGCGATTCAGGAATGATTATCTGTTCATTAGGAGTTAATTCAATATTTATTCCTTCAAATCTATCTTCTCCAGGTGCAAAAGGCTTTGTGAATCTTTTCAAAGGTTCTTTAAAATCTTTTTCACTAAGAATATTTAATGCAAATGAATCTCCTATTTGCAGAAGAGACTCTACCGATCTATCTTTTGCTACTGCAATACTTAACCCGGGCGGAGAAAAACTTGCTTGACTAACCCAAGATGCAAGCATAGCTCCTTTAATATTATTTTCATCTTTCCCTTTAGACGCTGTCAGGACACAAAGTGAACCAATTACTCTTCCGAGAGCTTGTAGTTTTGGATCCGTTTTGCTTGTAATCATTCCAGTATCTGATTTTCTGGGTTTTTTCTTTGCTTTTTTTATAATTTCTCTTCCGAAGTGAGTTCCTATTTCTTCTAACTCTTTAATCTTTGGTTTATTTGGACTGAATTTAATCCTTATAGGGTCAAAACTAAACTTAAAACCACCGTCTTTTAATTTTGTTTCAAGTAAATCTATAGCTTCGCCGCTCCAGCCAAAACTGCCAAAAATTCCCACTGGTTTATCTCTATTACCCTCTGCCAACAATGTTCCAAGTGCACTAACTATTGGAGTTGGAGCGTGACCACCCAATGTGGGCGAGCCTATTAAATATCCATCAGCATTTTGAATAGATTTTATAAGTACATCATTAGGTGTAAATTCACAATTAATACTTTCAACTTCTACAGAGGTTCTATTTATGCCTTTAGCTAATGCATCACCTATTGAGGCTGTATTTCCATATGCACTTGCATATATCAGAGCGATCTTAGGATTATTTGTTGAGAGATTCTCTCCCCATCTAATATAGTCATTTAAAAAGCTTTTTAAGCTGTATTCAATAGCGGGACCATGTAATGGTGCAATAGTCTTAATATCATAATTTGCAATTTTTTCAGTTATTGATATTACTTGATTAGACATTGGTGCCATCAAGCAATCGTAAAAATGTTTCCTATCAATTTCTGTACTAACTCGATTTGTTTCAGACCAACAATTAGATGCGATGTGTGCAGAGAAAATTTTTTCACTAAGAAGTATTTCTTGATTACGTTCATAAATTATCAGGCCACCAGGCCAACGCGCTGTTGGAATAGGAATTAACTCTAGTGAAATGTTATCTAATTCTAAACTAAGTTCTTTTTTGATTATTTTTATTTCAGGTAATTGAATTTCAATAAAGTTTTCTAAGGTAGGATTTTTTTGATTCCAAAGTTCGCTAATAAGTTTGTAACCTGGATTAGAACAAGTAATGGTTGTGTTTTGAAATTGGATACTTATATTTTTTATAGTTTCAATAATTTGTGGATTAATATGACCAGAAATGAAGTTGATTTTATCTAATTTAAATTTATCGCAAAACCTAGAAATTACTTTATTAAATGTATCTAGATATTGTTTTTCAGGTGGATGAATAATAAAAAGTTCCTCATTACTTCTAATGAAAAAAGTATTAAAAGAGGTTCCTTTTTCAAGGTTAAATTCAAGTTCAAATCTCTCTTTATTTTGGTCTAAGAATCTTACACAAGAAAAATTTTCGGTAATTTTAAATTCTGATAAGTTTTGCTTTTCTGGAAGTAAGTCTATATTAATATCTGACATTTTAAAGACTTATTTTCTAATAATGATTAGCAACTTTTCTGTGATGAACTGCTGTCTTGCATGATAAGTCAGAAACATTACCATTTTCAACAACTCCGTAAATTATCCAGTGGTCTGGAGTCTCCAGTCTGGAACTGACTTTACAATCTAAAAAGGCAAGTGAATCTGAGAGAACTGGTCCTCCTTCAGCGATGTTGCTAATTACATCTACATCAGCAAATCTATCAGCTCCGGGGGCAAATCTTTTTAAAAAATGTCTAAACATTTTTTGATAATTATCTTCTCTTAAGATATTCACAACAAAACCTTTCCCAACTTGCATATATGATTCAATAGCCCTATCTTTTGCTACTGCAACTGTAATACCTGGTGGAGAAAAGCTTGCTTGACTAACCCAACTTGCGACCATTGCACTTTGTCTAAACGTCGAACCTTCCCCTTGGCTCGCTGTAACTACATATAATCCTCCACTTAATCTACCTAATGCTTTATCTAAATTTGAATCAAGGCTCTTCATGGAGGCAATATTCTTCTTTTTATTGATCAATTGACCCAAGTCAGTTCCAGCTTCTTCGAATTGTTGATAAATAATGGGATCTGGAATATTTTTAACTCTTAAAGGGGAGAAAGCTTCTTTTTGACCAAGTTCTCTTAATTTATTTGCTAAGGAATCTATAGGTTCATCATTTCCACCAAATGCATCATAGACAGCAGTAAATTGTTTTGGTTTTAGTGCTGCAAATAAAGTACCGAGAGATTCTTTTAATTCATTATCTGAGTTTACTGGCCATGTAGGAAGGACTACTGCTTTTGATTCGGAAATTAAACTTGTTAATTCTTGTGGGTCAGAAGATCTTAAATCAATTAATTGAACCTGTGCATCTGCTTTACTTATTCCATGAGATATCGCTTGACTTAGTCGATCACAATAACCATAGTCGCTTATATAGCAGACTGACACAAACTCATTACCTTTGCTTTTATTGCTACTCCATTCTAGATATTTTCCTTTCCAAAAATTGACTTGGTTATGGAGCAAAGGCCCATGACCAACAGCTATTGTTTTTAATTCAGGAAGCTTATCTATTCTTTTAATTGCTTGGAGAACGCTTCTAGCGTTTGGACCCATAAGGCAATCGTAATAAAAACGAAAATCATCGTATATTTCTTTTTGATCAGTGTCAAAAAATTCGTTAGAACAATAATGGAGTCCAAATGCATCGCATGTATAGAGAACATGTGTGCCGTGATCATATGAAAAAATTGTATCTGGCCAATGTAAATTTGGTGCACTTATAAATTCAAGATTATGTTCTAAACCGCTATTAGGATTAGTTCCGAGATTTAAAAACTCACCACTCTTAACCTCTAGACGCTTAAAGGGAATATGTATTTGGTCTTCAATAAATTTAAGGGCTAATTTTGATCCAACTACTGTGATATTTTGGTTTAGTTCTAAAAGATTACCGATTAAACCAGAGTGATCAGGTTCTGTATGGCTTGTAATTAAATAATCAACTTCTTGCGGATTTACCTTTTTCAGTAATTCTTCAAACCATAATTCTTCGAACTTTGCGTGACTAGTATCAATAATTGCTAGTTTCTCGCCATTAATAATAAAACTATTGTAAGTAGTTCCATTTCTTAAACCAAATTCAATATCAAATCTACTACGATCCCAATCCAAAGATCTTATGGCACAAGAATCATTAGTAAAGTTTTGAGATTGAACCGTTAACTTGTTATTAGTTTGTGCCAATTTAGAATTACTTGTATGGGCAGAGGCTATCATAGAATAATTAGCTTTATAAATTAACTTTAGTTATATAGAATATAAATTCGCGTGATTATTTTTGCGAAATAACCGAAATTACGCTTTTCTTTAATTTTTATTCTTCAATATTCTGGATAAATGAAATCTCAAATAATAAAAAAAATAGTTACTGGAGAAGAGATAAGAAATGCTTTTTTAAAGTTTTACAGTGAAAAATTACATAAAATCATTCCTAGTGCATCTTTGATTCCAGATGATCCTACGGTTATGCTCACAATCGCTGGAATGCTACCTTTTAAACCAGTTTTTTTAGGTTTAAAAGAAAGACCATCAAAAAGGGCTACATCTAGCCAAAAGTGCATCAGAACAAATGATATAGAAAACGTTGGAGTTACAGCTAGACATCATACTTTTTTTGAAATGCTCGGAAATTTTTCTTTTGGTGATTATTTTAAACGAGAGGCTATTCAATGGGCTTGGGAATTAGTTACTAATATTTATCAACTTTCTGTTGAAAATATAATTGTGAGTGTTTTTCACGAAGATGAAGAGTCTGCAAAAATTTGGAGAGATGAAATTGGTATTCATCCAGATAGGATAGTGAAACTAGGCGAGGAAGATAATTTTTGGTCATCTGGCAAAACAGGTCCATGTGGACCTTGTTCAGAACTTTATTATGATTTTCATCCTGAAAAGGGTCTGCAGAATATTGATTTAGAAGATGGAGATCGTTTTATTGAATTTTATAATCTTGTTTTTATGCAATATAATCGTGATCCTAATGGAAAATTGACAGATTTAAAATTTAAAAATATTGATACAGGCATGGGTCTTGAAAGGATGGCTCAAATACTACAAAAAAAGCAAAATAATTATGAGACAGATTTAATTTTTCCTATCATTCAAAAAATTTGTGAGATTGCAAATATTGATTATTTTTCTTCAGATGATAAAAACAAAATTTCTTTAAAAATCATTGGTGATCATACAAGAGCTGTTATTCATTTAATTTCTGATGGAGTAGCAGCAAGTAATCTCGGCAGGGGGTATATATTAAGAAGGCTTATTAGAAGAATGGTCAGACATGGGAGATTATTAGGTATAACAAATGAATTTTTGCCTCATATTGCTACTGTCGGGATCAATTTAATGCAAAATAATTATCCTGATTTAAAAAATAATAATGATTTAATTTTGAATGAGATAAAAATTGAAGAAATAAGATTTAGGGAAACTCTTGAAAGAGGTGAGAAATTGCTAGATGAGATAATTTCTTCAGGCCAGAAATTAATTTCTGGTTTTAAAGCTTTTGAACTCTATGATACTTATGGATTTCCTTTAGAACTTACTGTAGAAATTGCAGAAGAAAATAGTATCAGTGTAGATGTAAAGGGTTTTGAAGAAGAAATGAATGCACAAAAAGAGAGAGCTAAAGCTGCTTCAAATAATATTGATTTGACATTAGAGGGATCATTAGAGCGAGAAATAGATCTTTTTAACAAAACTGTTTTTAATGGTTATGATTCACTTCTTTCCGAAGCTGAAATAAAGGGTATATTCTTGGATTCAACATTAGTTAAGCAAGCAAGTGAAGGTCAGAAAGTTTTAATTGTTCTTGATAAAACCACTTTTTATGGAGAATCTGGCGGGCAAGTTGGTGATATTGGAACGATATTTTCAAAAGATGTTGAGGTCTTGGTAAATAATGTTATGCGAAAGAAAAATGTTTTTTTACATTATGGAACTATCAAAAAAGGAATATTAACTATTGGACAAATAGTTAATACTAATGTTAGCTGCTCTAATAGAGCTAAGGCTGCTGCAAATCATACAGCTACTCATTTATTACAATCTGCACTTAAATCAGTTGTTGATGAAAGTGTTGGACAAAAAGGTTCATTAGTAGCCTTTAATAAATTACGATTTGACTTTAATTCCTCTAATCCTATTTCTAAAGATCAAATTTCTAAGATTGAGACTTTAGTTAACTCATGGATTATGGAAAATCATGCCCTAGAAATAAAAAATATGTCTAAGAGTGAGGCTCTTGAAAAGGGTGCAGTCGCCATGTTTGGAGAAAAATATGATGATGAGGTGCGCGTTGTTAATGTACCAGGAGTTTCAATGGAACTTTGCGGTGGCACACATGTTAAAAATACATCTGAATTAGGTTCTTTCAAAATAATTAGTGAAGAAGGAATCTCAGCCGGAGTAAGAAGAATCGAAGCATTATCAGGCCAATCAGCATTTGACTATTTCAGTGATAGAAATGCTTTAGTAAACAAACTAAGTGATTTGTTAAAAGCAAATCCTAATCAACTTTTTGAAAGGGTTAATAATTTGCAAGCAGAGCTTATTAATAAGAATAAAGAGATACAAAAAATGAAAGATGAAATTGCATATTTTAAATACTCTTCTATAAAATCATCCGCAGAAATAGTAAATTCTTTTTCAATTTTAGTAAATCAGATTGATGGCTTAGATGGAAATTCTTTGCAATCTGCAGCACTTAATTTAACTTCTCATTTGGGAAATAAAGCAATAGTGATTCTTGGAGGAATACCAAATCCAAAAAATAGAAAGTTGTTATTTGTAGTTTCTTTAGGTGATGATGCAGTAAAAATAGGATTGCATGCAGGTAAATTAATTAATGAGATTGCAAGAATTTGTTCGGGAGGTGGTGGAGGAAAGCCTAACTTTGCTCAAGCAGGTGCTAAAGATATTGATAAGTTAAGTGATGCTTTAGATTATGCTAAAAATTATTTGCAAAAAACATTAGCTAGTCATTCTGATAAATAACTACTTTTTCTGAGACTAATTTCGATTTGATCCATTAATTTCCTTGCTTCTTCAATAGTTAATTTTTTTTGATCAATTGCTGATTCAGTATTAATTCTTATAGATTCAACCAAAGAAGCTGAACTGTAATCTAATAATTGTAAAATTTCAGATTTACTGTCCTCTTTAATAATATTTTTGACCTTATATGAATTATCTTGATTTATGTCTATATGAACAACGTTGGTACTGCCAAATAAATTGTGCAAGTTTCCTAATGCTTCTTGATAGGCTCCAGTCATAAAAATTCCAATTAGGTAATCTTTATCTTCTTCTGGCTTATGCAAATTTAGTAGTGATTTAGTTTTTCCATTATCAATAAAATTATTTAGTTTCCCATCTGAATCACAAGTTAAATCTGCAAAGTTGCCTTTGCAGAACGGCTCCTCTAAGTGCCTATGTATTGGTACTATTGGAAAAATCTGATTTATTGCCCAGCTATCAGGAATAGATTTAAAGATAGATAAATTTGCATAATAAGTTGATGCAAGAGTTTCTGTAATTTCAGATAAATCAGGGTGATTGATTTCATCATTATTCAGGTTATTAGAAATTTCTTTTGCGCAAGCCCAAGTAAGTTCTTCTGCATAAGCTCTTTCTGCCAAACTTAAAAACCCTAATCTAAAAGCGACTAAGCAATCTTCTTTAAACTTTTTTGCATCATTCCATAGTTCAATTATTTGAGATAAATTTATTTTTTTATTTTTAAGTTTTTTTAATTCATAAAAAGTATCAAGTAAATTTGAAATTATTAATTGTTGATTTTTTTTATCAAAAATTTGTAGTTTGGAACTGACATGACTTGTTCCTAAGACATTAAAAATTAAAACTGAACAATGACTAATTATTGCTCTTCCACTTTCTGAGATTATGGTTGGATGCTTGATATTATTTAATTCACATGAATCCTTAATAGTTGCAATTACATCGTTAGCATAATTTTGGAGAGAATAATTAGTAGAAGTGTTGGAGGAGGTTTTAGTTCCATCAAAATCTATTCCTAATCCACCCCCAACGTCGATATATTGCATTGGGGCTCCTAGTTTGCATAGTTCAACATATATTTGACTCGCTTCTTGTAATGCGTCTTTGATCACAGCAATATCACTTATTTGACTGCCTATATGAAAATGGAGCAATTTCATTTCGTTTATAAGATTTGCTTCTTTTAGTTCTTTTATTGTCAACATAATTTCTGGGATTGATAATCCAAATTTGGAATTATCTCCAATAGATTTACCCCACCTACCACTACTTTTACTTGATAACTTTGCTCTAATTCCTATCAATGGAGTCGAGTTAAGTTCTTGAACTGCTTGAATAATTCTTTTTACCTCATCTCGTTGTTCAATAACTATTATTGGATTTTTGCCGAGTTTTCTGGCCAAAGTAGCAATCTCAATATATTTTTTATCTTTATATCCGTTGCATATTAATAATGAATTTTGGTTTTCAAGAAGTGCAAGGCCAATTAATAGTTCTGATTTACTTCCTACTTCTAAACCAAAATTCCATTGGCTACCAAACTCTATTATCTTTTCTAGGACATTTTTCTGTTGATTACATTTGACAGGAAAAACGCCTTGATAAATGTTCTTATATTTATAGGTTTTTATTGCTTTTAAAAAAGAGTCATGTAATGCATTTATTCGATCTTTCAAGATATCATTAAATCTTATGATTAATGGAGGATTTATTTCTCTACTCTTAAGTTCTTTGACAAGCTTAAAAAGATCGATCTTATTTTCAGATTTTATATCTTTAGTTACTGATATATTCCCTTTGGAATTTATAGAAAAATATTTATCTCCCCATTTGTCTATGTTATAAGTCGCAATACTATCTTTAATAGTCCAAATATTTTTTAATTTTTTCTGCTCAAAATTGGTCAATTTATGTCTTAGTAATTAATAAATGTTTTTGAAAATAACTCAAAACAATATCTTTTATTTTAATGATTACTTGCCAAGTTACCACCCAAAAGTTGAATATACATAGAGTGATTATTAACTAAATGACCCAAGAGAGAACCTTTATTGCAATTAAACCGGATGGAGTTCAAAGAGGATATGTTTCTGAGATTATTGGCAGATTTGAAAAAAAAGGATTTAAATTGGTTGGATTAAAGCAATTAATTCCTTCAAAAGAACTTGCTCAAAATCATTATGGAGTACATAGAGAAAGACCCTTTTTTGGTGATTTAGTAGACTTTATTTCAAGTGGTCCTGTTGTAGCAATGGTGTGGGAAGGCGAAGGAGTTATTTTGAGTGCTAGAAAACTAATAGGTGCAACAAAACCTCTGGAAGCAGAGCCTGGAACAATTAGAGGTGATTTAGCTATTGATATTGGGAGGAATATTATTCATGGTTCTGATGGAGAAGATACAGCAAAATTTGAAATTGATCTATGGTTTAACGAAGAGGAACTATGTGAGTGGGAAACTTCTGATTCGAAATGGCGATCTGAAAATTAAAATTTAAATCGCAAATCTATCTAAACTAAATTTTTCTAAAAAGCTTTTTTCTATTTCGTTGAGATTTTTATTTTGAACTATTTTCAAAAGAAGATCACTTGTTATTGCAGAAAATAAAACTCCATTTCTGTAATGTCCTGTAGCTATAAAAAGATTTTCAATTTTTGATTTTCCAATTATTGGTTTCAGATCTGGTGTGCAAGGTCTAAATCCCCACCAATGTTCCATTTGTGGCCAATTAATAGCTTCTGGTAATAAGGAGCGAATGCCTTCTTGCAGTTGCTTTATTCCATTAGGAGTATTACCCTGATTAAATTTTGAATCTTTTTCAACTGTCGCTCCAACTATGATAAGTCCATCATCACGGGGAACTAGATAAATTTTTGGGCCAAAAATAACTCTTTTCAAAAAATTTGTTGGACCTTGTATTGAAAGCATTTGTCCCTTTACAGGAAAGACTGGAATCTTATTAAAAATTTTTTTACTCCAAGCACCGCTGCAAATAATTGCTTTTTCGCAGTTAATTTTTTTTATTTCCCCAGTGGCACATAAAACTCTTACGCCTGTAATTTTGTTTTTCTCGAATGTCAAATCCTCTACTTCTGATCCTTCTTGAAACTCGACTCCATTCAAGGAGCATGCTCTCTCAAGAGCACGCATCAGTTTTCTTCGATTATCTATTTGACCATCTTGTTCAAAAAGTAAACCATGTTTCCAAATAGAATTCATTCCATTGATTTCTGTTTGAAGATCTTTGTGATTTAAATATTTTCCATATTCATAAGTGGGAAACTCTTCAAGATCTTCTTTGTTTTTAAAAGGAACTACTATGCCACATTTTTTTAAACCGCATTTAATATTACTATCTTGTTCAATACTTTGTATCCACTTTGGAATTAGATTTTGACTTTCTTGGCCAAATTTTAGTAATTCATCTTCGAGCCCTTCGGCATGAGTAGCTAACATTCCTGCAGCAACAAATCCAGCTGATTCATTTCTGTTTTTGCTTAAAACTAAAACTTTGAAGTTATTTCTAGAAAATTCATAAGCAATAGATAATCCTAAAAGTCCACCTCCAATGATTAATATTGAATTTTTGGTTTCTTGTGCCATTTAAAAATTAATATTTTTATTTGTGTTTTTGTCCTCTTTTCCTTTATATCCAATAATATTAATAAAGAGACTTTTAATAATGAACAATTTGGAATCTTGGGAAGCTGTGATTGGTTTGGAAACTCATGTACAGCTTAATACGAAAAGTAAAATATTCACATCTGCGTCAACAGCTTTTGGTGATGCACCTAATACCCATATAGATCCTGTAGTTTGTGGTTTACCAGGAACTCTTCCAGTTCTGAATGAGACTGTTCTTGAGTATGCTGTAAAAACTTCGTTAGCATTAAATTTAAACGTTGCAGAACATTGTAAATTTGATAGAAAACAATATTTTTATCCTGATCTTCCTAAAAATTATCAAATTTCACAATTTGATGAGCCACTAGCTGAAAATGGTTGGTTAGAGGTTGAAATAATTGAAAAGGACAAAGAACCTTATATCAAAAAAATTGGTATAGAAAGGCTACATATGGAAGAAGACGCCGGAAAACTAGTCCATTCAGGAAGTGATAGATTAGCTGGCTCTAAGTATTCTTTAGTTGATTACAATCGTGCCGGAATAGCACTTTGTGAGATTGTAAGTAAACCAGATATTAGATCAGGTAAAGAGGCATCTGAATATGCTTCAGAGATTAGAAGAACAGTTAGATATCTAGGGGTATCAGACGGAAATATGCAAGAGGGTTCATTACGCTGCGATGTCAATATTTCAGTTAGAAAAGGACCTAATTCTCCTTTTGGTACCAAAGTGGAAATAAAAAATATGAATTCATTTTCTGCAATTCAAAAGGCTTGTGATTATGAAATAGCCAGACAAATAGAAGTTTATGAAAATGGAGGAAAAATTTTCCAAGAAACAAGGTTATGGGATGAAGCTAAGCAATTAACGAAAAGTATGAGATTAAAAGAAGGTAGCAGTGATTATAGATATTTTCCTGATCCTGACTTAGGTCCAATTGAAATAACAAAAGCCCAACAAGAAATATGGTTTAAAGAACTACCAGAATTACCTTCAAAGAAAAGATATAAATACGTAAGTCAATTTGGGTTGTCTGCATATGATGCAAGGGTAATTTCTGATGAAATAAGCATGGCAAACTTTTTTGAACAAACAGTAGCAAATGGTGCTGAGGCTAAACTAGCTTCAAATTGGGTAACAAGTGATATTGTGGGCTATTTAAAATCAAACAAACTAAGTTTTAGTGAATTAAAGCTTAGTCCTGAAAATCTTGCTGAAATGATCAACATGATTTCAAAAAATATAATTAGTGGAAAAATTGCAAAAGAAATTTTACCTGAACTTATTCAAAAAAATATTTCCCCGAAAAAATTAGTTGAAGAAAAAGGATTGGCAATGATATCTGATTCTTCAAGTATTTCACCAATAATTGATGAACTTATAAATGAACATCCAAATGAAGTTCAAGCATTTAAAAATGGCAAAACTAAGTTACTTGGTTTTTTTGTTGGTCAACTTATGAAAAGAACAAAAGGTAAAGCTGACCCTAAACTTGCAAATAAACTTCTTATGGAAAAATTAAATAGCTAAAGCTTAAAGAAGCTCTTTTATCGTATTGATCCATTTATTTTGATCATTTGAATTCTCTAAAATAATATCTGAGAATTTTCTTTTTTCTTCAAAACTTAATTGAAAATTTATCAATTCAGATGCTTCTTTTTCGCTAATTTTATCTCTTGTGATAAGTCTGTTTTTTTGTATTTCTTCAGGACATTTAACTAACCATATTTCAGTGCAAATATCTTCAAATTTTGCTTCAAATAATAATGGAATAACCAATACTATAGTTTGATTATTTCTATATTGACTGCATTCTTCTATCATTCTTTCTTTAATTAAGGGGTGAAGTAGTTTTTCAATCCATTTCTTGCTTGCTGAATGTTTAAAAATAATGTTCCTTAAAAGTTTTCTGTTTATTTCCCTTTCTGAATTGCTTTTATTATCAATAATTTTATTTCCAAAATAATCTAAAATTTTCTTATATCCATATGTGTTTGGTTTGATTAATTCTCTTGAAAAATGATCTGCATCTAATATTGGTATGTTTTTATGTTTTCTTATGTAATTAGTTATGGTTGTCTTCCCACTTGCAATACCTCCTGTTAAACCAATCCTTCTTTGGTTGTTTTTTAATTTTTGAAGAATATCCATATAATTAATAATAATCTAATTACTTAGTTTCTTTAGTATTAAAGAGTAGTTAGTATGAATTAAAATACCAAAAAGTTTGAGCCAGTTAGATTCCAGTTGGTCGTTTGTTGATGACAGTAAGCTAACACCCAAGGGGTTTCTTTTTGCTGGGATATCTGCTGGTTTAAAAGCTTCTAATAAAAAAGATTTAGCACTAATACTCGCTCCAAAAGGAAGTATTTTTAGTGGGATGTTTACCCAATCAATAGTTCGAGCTTCTTGTGTGGATATTTGTGAGGAAAGGATTAAAACAACTTCAGGTTTTGTAAGAGCAATACTAATTAATTCTGGTCAAGCAAATGCATGTACAGGAAATCTTGGCATTCAACATTTTCAAATTGCTACAGGAAAGATTGCGGAACTTTTAGGAATAAAAGAAGAAGAAGTTTTAATGTGCTCAACTGGTGTCATTGGTGTTCCAATACAAATAAATGATTTAGTAAAAAATTTACCGAATTTAGTTAGTGATTTAAACGGTAATAATTTTAAAAATGCAGCAGAAGCAATTTTAACTACTGATTTGACTTTGAAAAAAGTGTCAATAGAGACGATTATTCAAGGTAGAAAAATAAAAATAGCAGGATTTGCAAAAGGTTCAGGAATGATTTACCCCAACATGGCTACAATGCTTGCTTTTCTAACCTGTGATGCGGGTATTCAAAAAGAAGAATGGGACAAAATGATTGCTATTGCGGTTCAAAAATCTTTTAATGCAATATCAGTTGATGGAGAGACAAGCACAAATGATTCTTTTGTTGGAATAAATGCAGGCGAGAAAATTGAAAAAAGGTTTTTTCCAATGATTCAACAAGGGATTGATATTGTATGTCAGAACTTGGCAAAAAATATTGCAAGGGATGGAGAGGGAGCAAATTGTTTATTAGAAGTTTTGGTTCAAGGAGCAAAAAATACAGATGATGCAATTATGCTCGCGAAATCTATTTGTAATTCTGCCTTGGTAAAAACTGCGATACATGGTTGTGATCCAAATTGGGGACGAATCATTTCTGCTGCAGGTAATTCTGGAGTTAAATTTAATTTAAATGACGTTGACTTATATATAGGAAACGCCCACATTTTGGAAAAAGGCCAGTTAAATAAATATGATCCACAAAAAGTTACAGACTATATTAAGTCCAGAATGAAAGGTAGATATTTGGTAGATGATATTGTAAAAATTATGATTAATCTAAATTCTGGCGAATCGAAAGGCACAGCTTGGGGGTGCGATCTTTCTAAAAAATATGTTGAAATAAATAGCGAATATACTACTTAAGTTTTAGTAAATCTAATGGTAGATATTCATTAATATTGAGAAACAGTATTGTTAAAGTTCCAATTACAGAGCCTATAAAAGCTCCAAAAAAATTAACTAATAATCCAGATTGTCTAATTATTGCTTCTTCTTTTTTTTCTTCTTCAAAATTAGGAGAATCAACTACTTTTAAGCGCTTATTGGTTGTTGGTTGTTTAAGTTGTTGGTGTCGGATGAGGGCTTCGAAATCAGGCATGGAATTTGTGAGGCAATTGAACAATAAGCAGACCAGCCCGTCATTCGACGAGGATCTGATCTGCCTAAATCGTCTACAGCTTCAAATACAGCATTGCCAGAGGCTTCTGCTTTATCAAATGCTGAGAGTAAGGGTATAAATGTATCAAAAACATATAAACCAAAATTTTCTAGAGCTGCTTTGGCTTGTTGCGCTGCTTTTTGCTGTCTAAAATCAACTTTTACTATAACTACAGCATGGTTAACTTTTAAGTTGCTTAATAAATTAGCTAGTTCAACAGTTAATTCTACTGATCTTGCTTTTGCAGTTGTAGGTAAGATAACTAAATCTGAACCATACGCTAAGTGTTTAAGTTCTTCTTGATCACTGCTAGCTTGGCCATCAGTTATTACAATTTCTGATGATCTTGATGCTTTAGCAGCTGAATTGACGGGGAAAACTGGAAATGGAAGATTGCCTCTTGATGCGTATGCTAAAGCAGATCTATTCTTGTCGGCATCGACTATGCAAACTTTTTTACCTTCAGAATGCCAAACACTTGCAAGGTGAATACTTGTACAGGTCTTGGCTACTCCCCCTTTTTGTCCGCAAACGGTAATGAACAATTTTTTATTTTTATTTCTCTTACTTTGGAGAATAATTTCTTAATGTCAAGAGAAATTGATTTTTAATGCTTTAAAACTTATTTTTTGAAATATTTTAAAGAAGTTAATATTTTTAGATAACCTTATAAAGTTCCTTATTTAAATTGGCTAGTGAAGAAAAGAATTGGATTAGGTACGTGGTCTTGGGGGAATAAGCTTTTCTGGAATTACCAATCTACAAATGACGATGATTTACGAGAGACATATGATGAAGCGTTACGAAGAGGTTTCGATCTAATTGATACTGCAGATTCTTACGGTACTGGGAATCTTCAGGGCAGAAGTGAATTGTTGATAGGAAAATTTTTACTAAATACTCCTTCAGCAAAGAAAAAAAGAATTCAAGTAGCAACCAAACTTGCACCTTATCCTTGGAGAATAGGTAACAGAGGCTTCAATAAACCTTTTTTGAAAAGTTTAGAGAGACTTAATAACAAATTAGATATAGTGCAATTACATTGGTCAACTGCAAAATACAATCCTTGGCAGGAATTAGGGCTGTTGAATAATCTTTGCGATTTAAAAGATGAAGGCTTTGATTTTCAAATAGGTTTATCAAATATAGGCCCTAAAAGATTGATGAAATTAATTAATTTCTTAGCAAAAAGAAATCAGCACCTAAAGAGTGTTCAAATACAGTTTTCTTTGCTTGCTCCCGATTTAGGAAAACAATACCAGGTAAAAAAAATTTGCGACGAAAATAATATTGATTTCTTTGCTTATAGCCCTTTGTCCTTTGGAATACTTTGTATTGATCCAGATAAAGAAGAAAATAAAGAAAAAAGTTTTATTCGTAATTCCTTATTTGAAAACTATAAAAAACCAACATATGAATTGCGGAGATGTCTAAAAAGAATTGCGCATCAAAGATCAGTTTCCCAAGCGCAAGTAGCAATTAATTGGTGTTGTTATCAAGGAACTATTCCACTAGTTGGAATGCGAAAAAAATCTCAAGTTATTGATGTATCTAATGTATTTAATTGGAATTTAAAAAAAAATGAATTTAAAGTACTTCAGGAAGTTTCAAAAAAATGTTTAAAAAAAATGCCGAAAAATCCTTTTTCGAGTAATTAGTTAAATTTTTAGCTAGATATTTTCTTATTTTTTTTGAGTTGACAACCACTATTCCATAGTTCATTGGGAAATTTTTCACCAGTGAATCTAATAACTTTTGGTTTGAGATTTATTATCAAGTCATTTAGTTTTTTATTAGATTCCATTTTGCAAGATTGGATTCCTTATAAGATAAATTAATTTAAAACTTATCTTCTCAGTATTTATACTTATAAAATTAAAAAAATTCTTTTTAATACAAGTAATTGCAGCAATATTTACACACTCATAAATTATCTACTACAACTTCTTAGTTATTTAAAAAAGTGGAGTCCTTCCAGACTCCTCGTATCATTTGGTTGATAAGGCTGATATAACCCCATCTCCTTTAGGATCAAGCAGCAACTGGTGCTGTTTGACGGGAGAAACTAACGATTTTGTTAGCATTTGTGTTTTTGCTCTAACCGAGCCGGCTTCAGTCACCTTCCTTATGCCCCGTCGAAACCATTACAACCCCAAAGAGTGGAGTTGAGCGGAATCGAACCGCTGTCCGAAACATCGGTTGAGATCACCTAGTCCAATTGGACATTTATATTCTGACAGGCAAAATGGTTATTGAATAGTTTTTTTACTAAGTTTTATCGTATATGAATGTAGTTGCATCATCTCCGGAGGGACTAGAGAAATCTTTAGCAGAAGAAATTTCAAATTTAGGCGCCTTTAATATTAATACTTATAAAAGATTTATTAATTTTGAATGTGATTTTGAAACTTTTTATAGAGTTCATTTCTATTCCAGATTAGCTTTTCGTTTTTATAGAGAAATTGCAAGTTTTAATTGCTATGACAAGCAATCTTTATATGCGGGGGTTAGAGATTCATTTGATTGGTTAAATTGGTTGCACTTTGATAAAACGTTTAATGTTCAAGTGACTGGGAGAACATCTTCTTTAAGTCATACTCATTTCACTGCTCTTGAAGTAAAAAATTCCATAACTGATTTGCAACAGGCAGTTTGGAATAAAAGATCAAATATTGCTCTAGCTAATCCTGATTTTATAGTTCATCTGCATTTAAATAATAATAAAGCAATTCTCAGTCTTCAAAGCAGCGTTGAAAGCTTACACAAAAGAGGCTATAGACCTGCAATTGGAAATGCTCCATTAAAAGAAAATTTAGCTTCTGGATTGATAAATATGACTCAATGGAATGGCAAAGTTCCATTAATAGATTTTATGTGCGGTTCGGGAACTTTTTTAATTGAGGCAGTCAACCAATACCTTGGAGTTCCCGTAAATATTGATCAAGTATATCTTTTTGAGAATTGGTTGGACTTTAGGAAAGATATTTATCTTAATGAAAAAAATAAGGCAAAAAATAAAATTATAAATTATGAAAAATTGCCAACAATAATAGGATGTGAAATTAATAAAAAGGTTTTTGAGCAGGCGAATATAAACATATCATTAGCTGGACTAGAAAATTATATTGAGCTTATAAATAATGATTTTTTAGCACTCCAATTAAGTTGCACACCTGGGATAATCATATGTAATCCTCCATACGGCAAAAAATTAGGCGATGAAAATGAATTGATTTATTTATATGAACAAATGGGAATCTTCCTAAAGAATAATTTTTCAGGTTGGGAATTTTGGCTGCTAAGTGGAAATCCAAAACTAACAAAATATTTGAAAATGAAATCTTCATTGAAAATTCCTGTTAGTAATGGGGGAATAGATTGTAGATGGATAAAGTATTTAATAAGGTAATTTATTTTTTGCCTAAAACGGCTTTTGTTGTCTTGCCTAAACCCTCTAATGTTTGAGGAAGATATGGTCCTTTGGCTAATTTTCCTCCAAGTTTTAAACTTAAGCCTGCAAGAACTAAATCGATAAATATTATTAGTAATAAATTATATTCAATATTCCAGTTATTATATTTTGTTAGAAAAAGGTAGAAAATAATATGGATGCAAATTAGTACTAGTAATAATAATGTGCTGCCAATTGCCAAAAATATTCCACCACTAATTAATCTTCTTTTTTCTCTATCTACTTCTTGAAGAGCTATTCTTACATGCAAATCCATAACTGAACTTGCAATCGCTGAAATTCTGGAGGCGGTATTTGCAAAGTTTTTATTTTTTGGTTTTTCCATATTATTTTCTACCACTGTTAAGGAGCGTTCCTATTAGTAAACCTATACCAGCCGCAATAGCAATAGATAATAATGGTTTTTTTCTTATAGGACTTTCTATTTTTGGTCTAAGTGTATCGTTAAGTTCTTCTAATAATTCTTCTAATTGACTTTCTATAGGCTCAATTTTTTCTGATATTTCCCAATTGTTTTCTCTTATTGAATCAATTATTTCAAATAGTTGGCTTTTTATTCTAATTGCTGAGGTTCCACTATGGCTTGCTATTACTTCAACTAAATCGTCAATACTCCCTTTTGTGGCTTCAAGGGTTTGTTGTGCAATGTTAGGCCATTTTTCTTTTATTAAAGGTATTAAACTGTCAATTTTTTCGAGTAACCATTTTTCCGAGAGAACCTCTCTATCAGGAAGATTAGAGTTATCTTCTTTATCTTCTACTTCTTTGGGAGGATGGTAAGTCTCCATTATTCAAACTTATTTATTTTAAGATTAGACCCATTTTCTTAATTTGGAACCCTTATCTAAATAATTGTGGGATTTATATAGAAAAAAAACATATAAAAGTTTATTTACATTTTATTTATCTACTCTGTTCTGCAAGAAGCTTTTGTTAAGCTATTACTGGAATTATTAAATGAGTTTAAATTTCATCATGGATATTACATTTGCATCATTAATTTTTGCATCTCGCACAATCCCTACAGATTTTGGATTAGTAGCTGCAGCTATTGCTGGAGCTGGAAGTTTGCTATTCATCGCTTTAAGATTTGTTCCTGATGCAGGTAATTAAATAAAAGGGACCATCTTTAAGAAAAAATATCTTTATCTAAACTTTGTTTTGCAAAAAGATTTTATTTATTTATCAACTAAATAATGGATAAATGGGTTTTGCTGGAACATGAAGTTTATAATGCTAAGTCAAAAGATATTCATTATGATTTTCTTGTTGAAAATGGAATAGATTGTTTAACTTGGAAATTTTTAAAACTACCTTTATTAAATCAAGCTTCTATAGAAATTTCTAAGCAGCCAAATCATAGACTTATATGGCTATCCAGGATAAAACATGAACTTTCTGATAATAGAGGTTTTGTAAAAAGAATTGATCATGGAATATTTAAAAACGTTTCTACAGACTTGGACTCTGAAAATTATCGATTCATTTTGGATGGTGAACTTCTTTCTGGTTTGTTTGAAATTTCGGCTAATTCTTGTAGATTGAGCAAAAATTATTAATATTCATTTATAAATAATCGTAATATTTCTATTGAGAATTTTTGCAAATTAGTTATTCTTATTTAGCTATTGAGACTTGAGATTGGTACATATCAATCAGGTCGAGTTTGAAAATTTTAAATCTTTTGGGGGAAATGTAAAAATTCCTCTTGAAGAAGGCTTCACAGTGGTTACGGGCCCTAACGGTTCTGGGAAAAGTAATATTTTAGATGGAATTTTATTCTGTTTAGGTTTAGCTAATAGTAGAGGGATGAGGGCTGAAAGATTACCAGATCTAATAAATAACTCCAAAGTTAAAGAGGGTAAGTCATCAGAAACATCTGTATCAGTAAAATTTAATATTCAAGATTGGTCTCCCAGAGAGGACCTTCCGCTTTTGGAACTAGAAGAAGAAGAAATTGCCCTTAATAAAGGTCAAAAAGAATGGGTAGTTTCTAGGAAATTAAGGCTTATGCCAGGTGGTTCTTATGCTTCTACTTATACTTCTGATGGCAAACAATGTACTTTGCAACAAATACAGAGAATATTAAGAGATATTAGTGTTGATCCTGAGGGCAGCAATGTTGTTATGCAGGGTGATGTAACAAGAATAGTATCAATGAATAATAAGGAGAGGAGAAATCTTATTGATGAATTAGCAGGAGTCGCACTTTTTGATACAAGAATAGAACAAACTAATGCAAAATTAAATGACGTTTTTGAAAGACAAGAAAGATGTGAAATTTTAGAAAATGAATTGCAATCTAGTAAAAATAAGCTTGAAAAAGAATGTGAAAAAGCAAAGCGATATAAAGAGTTAAAGGCAAAACTATTACAAATAATAGAATTAGAGAAAGTTCTTATTTTTGAAAAACAAGTTAAGCATGTTGAATCTATAGAAAAAAAAGAAAGTGAAATTGAAAAAAATAAAATCTTATTTAATAAAGAAAAAGAATCTATCAGTAAAGAAATATCAGTTTTAGAAGATGCTTTGAAAATACTTGTTGATGAGCTTAAGGAGAAAGGAGAGGATAAATTGATAAAAGTTAATTCTGATATTGGAAGTATTAATTCTAGCTTGAGAGAACTTGATAGGATATCAAGTCTGAATAAAGAAGAAGGTATTAAATTACAAAAACAGAGAGATGAAATTGCAATTTCTAAGAGGAATATCGAGTCAGAAAAGATGAGACAAGAAAATTTTGATGATAATTTTTTAAATCAATTGAACTTGCAAATTGACGATCTCACTTTAAAACACAAACTATCAAGAAAAAAACTTTCTGATGCTGCTGGAGAATCTGGAGAATTCTCAAAACAAAGTATCAAATTAAATGCTGAGCTTGAAAGTATAAAAAATCAAATTAATCCTTTGGAAATAAAAAAAAGGAAAATTGAAGAAGAAACTATTCAAAATAATATTCAAAAAGATGAGATATTGTCACAGATTGAATCTTTAGACTTAGAAAAGCAGAAACTTTTTCAGGGTAATCAAAGAAAAAAAGAGACATCCGATACAAAGAATAAAAACTTGGCAAGTAATAGCGCAGAAATTAATTCTTTAAAAAATGAAATCGATTTATTAATTAAAACTAAATCAAGGCTAAATAACGAGCAATTAAGGCTTGAAAAGGATTTATCTAGATTTGAAAGCAGGAAGGAAGCTTTAAACGAATCTAGAGGTTCATATGCTCTCAGAATTCTCTTAGAGGCAGGGTTAGAGGGTATACATGGTTATGTAGCTCAACTTGGAGAGGTCAGTGAGAAAAATAGATATGCATTAGAAATTGCTGCTGGAAATAGGTTAGGACAAATTGTTGTTGATAATGATCATATTGCTGCAAAAGCAATTGAAATTCTCAAAAAGAAGAAAGCGGGAAGATTAACTTTTTTACCTTTAAATAGAATTAAAAGTCAAAAAAAGAATTATGCGATTTCAAGATTTGAAAATAATAGGGAGAATGGATTTATTGATAAAGCTATTAATCTAATTACTTTTGATGAAGTTTATTCGGATGTTTTTCGATATGTTTTTGGAGATACTTTGGTTTTTTCAGACTTATCCTCAGCAAGGTTATCTACACAAAAAAATAGGTTGGTTACCTTAAGTGGTGAATTATTAGAAGCAAGTGGTGCTATTACAGGAGGCAGTAAGTTAAATAAAGATTTGGCTTATAAGTTTGGAATTAATAATGATATTGATGATTCCACTCCTATAAAAGAAAGATTATTAGTTATCGAAGAAGCTTTAAAAGAGTCAAATAATGATTTGATACTAAAAAATAATAGACTTAGTATATTAAATTCTAACCGCAGTCAAATAATTGAGGATTGCGCCTCATTTAATAAAGAAATTGAAGTAAATCAAGATTCTCTTAAAGCTGTCTCGCAAAGAATTGAGGATTGTAAATCGAGATTAAATACACTTGATACTGCTAATAATTTATTAGTTAACGAGTTAGGTCATTTAAAAAATCAATTGAAGCCTTATCACGATAAGTTTGATCAACTACAAATCATTCAAAAGGCAAATTATGAAAAAAATCAAAAATCATCATTAATAGCTTTTAATGACGATTTTAATAATCTTGATAAAAAACTTGAATTACTTATTAAAGAGAGAAATACATTACTAGATAAAAAGAATCAATTTGCTTTAAATAAAGAGCGTATCAATAATTCATTAAAAATTACTTTACTACAAGAAAAAAACTTGCAGGAATCTATTAAACAACTCGCAATTGCTCATAGTGAATGGATAGAAAAAAGGGATCAATTTAACAAAGAGCTTTCAGATCTCGATAAACAAAAAAATTCTCTAGAGAAGAATTTAGGTTTATTAAGAAGGAAAAGAGATGAATTAAACTCTTCAATTTCAAATAAAAGACAAGAACATAATAATTATCTGTTAAAGCTTGAATATCTTGAAAGGGATATGCATTCCCTTAAAGAAGAGATGAGGAGCGAGAAAATAAAATTAGAAAATTATAAAAAAGATCTACCTAATCCTTCCCCGGAGTTTGGAGAATATGCAGGGCAGAGTCTTGAATCTTTGCAATCAGAAATTTCGATTATAAATGCAAAACTAGAAAGCTTAGAACCTGTCAATATGTTAGCTCTTGATGAACTAGAAGAATTAATTGAGAGATTAAATAGTTTGCGAGAAAAATTAGAAATTCTATCCAATGAAAGATCTGAATTATTGCTGAGAATAGAAACTGTATCTACGATGCGTCAAGAAGCTTTTATGCAAGCATTTACAGAAGTTGATAGACATTTTAGAGAAATTTTTGCAAAGTTATCTGATGGAGATGGATTTCTTCAACTTGAAAATCCTAATTCTCCTTTAGAAGGAGGATTAACTTTAGTGGCTCATCCCAAGGGAAAAAATGTCAGAAGATTAGCGTCTATGTCAGGTGGTGAAAAATCGTTAACTGCTTTAAGTTTTTTATTTGCTTTGCAAAAGTATAAGCCTTCACCTTTTTATGCATTAGACGAGGTTGATAGTTTTTTAGATGGTATTAATGTTGAAAGGTTGTCAAAACTAATATCAAATCAGTCATCAAATGCTCAATTTATAGTCGTAAGTCATAGAAGGCCTATGATTAGTGCATCTGAACGAACAATTGGGGTTGCGCAAGCAAGAGGTGCTAATACTCAAGTTCTTGGGTTACCAAATGCTGCATAAACACACTTTTTTAAATTTATACGTCAGAATGATAAAAAGAAATTTATGAGCTTGTCTAACACATCTGCTAATAAGAATCTCCCTAACTCGGTTCCTAGTGAACGTTTATGGTTAAGGTCAGAATTAATGGGAACACAAGTGATAACTACTGATACTGGAAGACGGCTAGGCGTAGTTGGCGAAGTTGTTGTTGATATTGATAGAAGAGAGGTGGTCGCTTTGGGACTAAGAGATAATCCACTTACAAGATTTTTACCAGGTTTGCCAAAATGGATGCCTCTAGAAAGTATTAAGCAAGTTGGAGATGTCATATTAGTTGACTCCTTAGATTCTTTGAGTGAAAGTTTTTCTCCAGAAAGGTATGGGAAGGTAATTAATTGTCAAGTGATTACAGAATCTGGACAACTTCTGGGAAGAGTTCTTGGCTTTTCTTTTGATATTGAGACTGGGGATTTGATATCTCTTGTTATGGGTGCTGTTGGTGTTCCGCTTTTAGGTGAGGGAGTTTTAAGTACTTGGGAAGTTCCTGTTGAGGAAATTGTAAGTAGTGGTACTGATAGGATTATTGTTTATGAAGGTGCTGAAGAGAAATTGAAGCAACTAAATAGTGGACTACTTGAGAAACTTGGAGTCGGGGGCTCTTCATGGGATGAAAGGGAAGCAAATGGATACTCAGCAAATCTTGTACCTGTTGAGAATCAGTTACTTTCAGGTTCTGAATCAGAACAGCAAAATAATTTGGTCGAGGAATATAAAGAAGTTGATGAACAAGATGATTATGAAGATGATTATGAAGATGATTATGAAGATGATTATGAAGATGAACTTGAATATGTTGAAATAAAGGGTTCTAAAGAGGAAATAAAAAAAAGAAAAAAGCTATATATGGATAATGATTATTCTGATCAGATTGAGGATCAAAATAGTATTAATCAAAAAGATGAAAAAAACAATATTGATTTTAAGCAAAAGAAACAATCAACAACTAATTTAGCTTCGAAAAGACCAATTCAAAATGCAACTGAAACTTTAGATATTGAACCACTAGATGAACAAAATTTAGTTCAAGATAATAAAAAATCAGAAAAGTTTGAAATTGATGATCCTTGGTAATTGTTAAAGTTTTTTTATTGAATTAACAATCATAGATGCAAGTTTTTTTGCAGCACCTTTATCGCCTCTTTCTTTGTGTAGATTATCCCTAATATTTTTTAATTGATCTATATTCTTCAAAAGAAATAATACCTCTCTTGCAATTTCAATTGGTGAAATATTACCTATCCTCTCAGGGACAATAATTCTTTTAGCTTTAATATTTGGCCAAGCAAAAAACTTCTTTTTTTTAAAATAAAAATTTTTAATTATAAAAGTTAGAAATCTATTTATAAATGCAATCCTTCCAATTACCCCAAAAATACCATCCCAGGCATTCATCATATTCAAATGTTGAGTTGGCAGGACCACTAACATTGGAAGACTAATTGCTGATAATTCTGCAGTATTTGCTCCGACAGTTGTAATTGCAAGATCACATTCTTTTAATATCTCATAGCAAGGATGTTTCTTGATTAGATAAATCTTTGTATTTTTTGATGTTTCAATTACATAATCAAAATGAGAGTCTTTGAAGTTTTTAATTGTTTTGATTTTTGATGAGTAACATTTAGCAATTGGATTTTTGTTGCTTTGAAAAAATAAATATTCACTCTTATCAGTAGTTGGTGCAATTGGAATTATAAAATTTATATTTTGATTTTCTTTAGCGATATGATCTGCAACTTCTAAGAAGAAAGGAATTCCAACAGAAAGCTTTGCTTTCTTAGAACCAGGCAACAATGCAACGTAGTGTTTTTCTTGATTTCTTAATGATATTTCGCTGTTAAGTTTGATATCTGCCATCAAATCGCCAATGACTTTACATTTATATTTGTATCTTTTAGGTATTAACTCTTTTACTTTTACATTCATAGCAGCAATTTCGTTGCTCCATTTAGGCCATCGTGCAACCCATTCAGCATATGTGATATTTAAATAACCTAATCTTTTAGCTAATAAAATGCTCCAAAATTGATCCCCACCAAGGAAAACAACTACCCCATTTTTGGGCCAATTAGCAAAAGAATGTGGCCTTATTAATAATTTCCAAAAACTTTTGGATTTTGTAATTAATTCGAATTTATTCCATGAATTTGCAACTAAAAATTCTTTACCAGTGGCATTTGGGCAAGGAACAAGGACTAACCTTAGAGTGAAATCGTGTTTATCGTCATCACATAATGATTTATTTATTTCGTTAAGTTCATCTACTACGGGATTTACCCATGTAGTTAATTCACCAGGACCATTAGAAACTATAACTACTGCAACTGATTTTTTTTTCATTGCAGTTAAACCAAAATACATTAAATGCGGACGGCGAGACTTGAACTCGCAAGGCCGAAGCCACACGCTCCTTAGACGTGCGCGTCTACCAATTCCGCCACGTCCGCAAAGGGTTTCCAGTAACCAGGGGACACCTAAACCTTAAAAATATCATACATTATTGGCTGAAATAAGCATGCAGTTTTAAAAGAGTTTTTTTGAATATGATGGATAATTTTTCTATTGCATAAAACAAATATTTATACATATATAACGTTTTAGGTTGTATTGTAAAAAATGTCCTCTAATAACTAAAAAATTTTGTTGAATACTTTGGCAAATAATTTTTTATTTTAAGTCATTTCATTTCTTCAATTTTATTTCATAATGGTTGAAAAAGTTTTAATTGCTAATCGTGGAGAAATAGCTTTACGAATTGTCAGAAGTTGTAGAGAACTAGGTATTGCAACCGTTGCAGTTTTTAGTACTGTAGATAAAAAAGCATTACATGTTCAGCTTGCTGATGAGGCGGTTTGTGTCGGAGATTCATTAAGTAATAAGAGTTATTTAAATATTCCAAATATACTTGCTGCTGCTACATCGAGAGGAGTTGATGCTATTCATCCTGGTTATGGATTTCTTGCGGAAAATGATAAATTTGCTGAGATGTGTAATGATCACGGCATTATTTTTATTGGCCCATCTCCTAAAGCTATTAGATCTATGGGAGATAAATCTACAGCTAAAGAAACTATGGAAGCAGTAGGAGTTCCAACAGTACCTGGTAGTAAAGGCTTGTTATCAAATGTTGATGCGGCTTATAAATTGGCAGATGATATTGGCTATCCGGTAATTATTAAAGCGACTGCTGGAGGAGGTGGAAGAGGTATGAGGCTGGTTGAAAACTCTGATAATCTCGAAAAAATGTTTAAAGCAGCTCAAGGCGAAGCAGAAGCAGCATTTGGTAATGATGGTTTATATATGGAGAAATTTATAAAGAAGCCAAGACATGTAGAAATTCAAATTTTGGCCGACAGGTCGGGTAATGTTGTTCATTTAGGCGAGCGAGATTGTTCAGTTCAAAGAAGACATCAGAAGTTACTAGAGGAGTCTCCTAGTCCTGCAATTAATACTGAGCTAAGAAAAAAAATGGGGAACGCAGCTATTGCTGCTGCAAAAAGTATCGGCTACGAAGGGGCAGGGACAGTTGAATTTTTAGTTGATGATGATGATAATTTTTATTTTATGGAGATGAATACTAGGATTCAAGTTGAACATCCTGTTACGGAAATGGTTACAGGAGTTGATTTAATAGCTGAGCAAATTAAAATCGCAAGCGGAGCAAACTTGGAATTTAATCAGGATGATATCCATTTAAACGGTCATGCCATTGAATGTAGAATCAATGCTGAAGATCCTTCTCACAATTTCCGACCATCACCTGGGAAAATAACTGGGTGGCTTCCTCCTGGTGGCCCCGGTGTAAGGGTGGATAGTCATGTTTATACAGGCTATGAAATCCCCCCTTTCTATGACTCATTAATTGGTAAATTAATAGTCTGGGGAAAAGATCGTAATACTGCAATTAAAAGAATGAATAGGGCTTTAAATGAATGTGCAGTAACTGGTATTCCTACAACAATTAACTTTCATCTAACCTTACTGAATAAATCTAAATTTAAGCAGGGTAAGATACATACTAAATATGTAGAAGAAGAACTATTGCCAAATTACTGAGAAATAATTGAATGATTTCTATGAAATATTTGTATGCAATGCAAGTTTTATAAGCCCTTGCTGACCGACTAAAATTTCTCTTAAAAAGCTTATAACTCCGATCCAAATTACTGGTCCAACATCAACACCTCCAATAGGAGGAATTAGTTTTTTTGTTAAATTAAGAATAGAGCTTGATGGTATTGAAACTAATAACCATAAACCTTTACTTAAATCAATTTTTGGGTACCAAGTAAGTATTAATCTTATTAGAAAAACTATGGTTAGATATGAAAGAGAAATTCCTAAACTAATATCTAAAATTTGAAGAGAGTTTACAAGCAAGGAAATCACAATTGTTTAATTCATCTTAATAAATAACCCATTGAAACGTATTTAATTCGTATTATAAATTGAGAATTTAATATTTAAAAAGTGTTTCAAATCTCAAATTTACTACTAGCTGCAGATTTTTCTGCTGAAGTTGCAAATAATTCCGCAGTGGGAATGATAGGTAGTTTTATTGCCGCTGCCTTACTTATCGTTATTCCAGCCACTGCATTTTTGATTTTTGTCAGCCAGAAAGATTCCCTCGAACGTACTTCTACTGGAAGACGCTAGTTTTTGTAGAAGTTTTAAGTACACTATATATATAGGGGATATAAGTAACCCTTTAAAATATAAATTTTTGGAGAAAGAATGTGGTCAATGCTAGTCTCAATTGGGCCAGTATTGTTGGTATAGTTCTCGCGGTATGTGGGGGAGGCCTTTATTTTTTGAGGTCCTTCAAGCCTGCCTTGGCAAGGGATTATGATGTTTTCTTCGCAGCAATTGGACTTTTGTGCGGAGGAATATTATTTTTTCAAGGCTGGAGGTTAGATCCCATCCTTCAGTTTGGTCAGTTTTTATTAGCAGGAACTACAGTTTTTTTCGCATATGAAAGTGTGCGATTGAGGGGAGTTGCTACTGATCAAGCTAGAAGGTCATCTTATTTTGATGATGATCCTATTTCTGATGTCCCAAGAAATTCTAGAGGCCGATTTAATGACGATTATGATAGGTTTGACGAATCTGAAAGACCATCTAGAAGATTTAAACCTCAAGAAGATGAATTTGAAGAAGAGTATACGGAGGGGAGATCTCGTAGGAGGAATGTTTCTAGAGCTATTCCCTCTAATGCAGCAAGTAGAAGTAGGCCATCTACAAGGGAAATAAGTCAGTTTGAAAATGACGAACCCATAAGAAGGAGAAGACAGACTTCTGAAGATAGAAATAGGAAACAACAAGAAACAAATAACTTTGGTGAAAGAAGAAATTTATCTCGCGATGAAGTTAAAACGGGATCAAGACCCAGAATGAATCGTACAGTTTCTAGACAAGATAATATCTCTTCTCCTGCTGATTCTTCTCCATTAAGAAAGAAACCTACTAGATCCCCTATTAGGGAGCAAACTTCAAAAGTTCAAGTAGAAGATGCTTCATTTAAAGATTCTAATCAAGTTAAAAAATCACGTGAGACTCGTAGAGTAAGCTCTTCAGCTAGATCAAGTTCAAAAAATCAAAATAGTAGATATAACGTGGGAACAAACAAGAAAAAACCTAGAGATAACAGTTCTAGATTTGATGATTAATTATAGGATTCCTGCCCATTTTAA
This sequence comes from Prochlorococcus marinus XMU1412, assembly GCF_017696315.1. Taxonomy (NCBI): domain Bacteria; kingdom Bacillati; phylum Cyanobacteriota; class Cyanophyceae; order Synechococcales; family Prochlorococcaceae; genus Prochlorococcus; species Prochlorococcus marinus. The sequence goes on from NZ_JAAORJ010000001.1 coordinate 68,807, forward strand.
AAACGACTGTTTACTCAATAATTCAATCAATATTATTGAAATAAAGCCAATCATTGCAAATCTTCCATTAGTTAATTCAGAATAACTACTCCATCCAAATTTATATTCATCTTTAATTTCTATCGATTTTTCATTTAATTGATTGTCTCCAATTTGTTCATTGATGTAATTTTGATCTTTCTGCTGTTCTATAAAACTCTCATTGTCTAAATTAGTGACTTCTGAGTTAGTTTGTTCTTCTTTTGAATTCATTTTTTTTGTTAATCTTTAAAATTATACTTATCAGAAGTCAATAATTTCCAATCTCCCTGTCCATTTAATTCTAAAATATTCTCGTGAAAATCTTTTAAGCTAGGTCTATGTCCAACACTAATAAGAGAAAGTTCTCTTTCCTTTAGTAAACTATATAGTTTTTTTTCAGTATTAATATCTAAAGCACTTGTTGCTTCATCAAGTACTGCAAATCTTGGAGAATTTAGTAAAAGTCTTGCAAAAGCCAATCTTTGTTGCTCGCCTAGGGAAAGAATTCTCGGCCAATCTTGTTTGATATCAAGATTAGGATATCGATCCACTAAAGTTTTTAAATTTACTTCATGAAGTACAGAAGTAAGATGTTCATCACTAAATTTCTTAACTTCTGTGGGATAACATAATTGTTCCCTTAAAGAACCTAGTAACATATATGGTTTTTGAGGTATGAATAATAATTCCCCAATTTTTGGTTTTTTAATTACTCCTTGATCGGGTTCCCATAAACCACTAATCATTCTTAGTAAAGATGTTTTTCCACATCCAGATGGTCCTACAACCAAAAGTGATTGATTATTATCGATGCTTAAATTTAAATTTTTAATTATTGTTTTATTTGATCCTGGTGGGCAAAGGTCAGCATTATTAATAAGAATTGAGGGGTAATCTGAAATAACGTTTTGATTGTTTGTTGGCTTGGTTTGACTGATGGATTCAACTTTTGATTGGAATCCTTCTAATCTGCCAATACCTGCAGTAAATTTTGCAAGTTCTTCGATTTGATTAACAATGAAAAATAATGAACCTTCAACCATTCCAAATGCAAAGCTTGCCTGAATAAAGCGTCCATAATCAATATCACCTTTAAAATAAGGGATAGCCATTATTAAGTATGGAAAGAAATTTCCAGCATAATTAATGGATCTTCTCATGACGTCTATTATTACTCTCCATATAATCAATAAATTAAAGTTTTTTACCACTTCTCCTAAGCGTCTTTCAGTTTCACTTCTCTCAGGCTTCTCCCCAGAGTAAAAGGCTATTGATTCAGCATTATCTCTAATATGTACTAGGCCATATCGAAAATCTGCTTCATATCTGAGTTGATCAAAGTCAATCTTTACAAGATTTTTCCCAGCAATTAAAAGGATAGAGGTTGCAAATGCAGCGTAACCAAATAAAGAAAAAGTAAGAGTTGTACTAATACTCCATAAAATAAGAATATTAAGTGAAAATGTTAGTAGGGCATCAAAAATGCCTAACGTAAAAGATAGACTTTGCCCAGTAAAAGCTCGGGTATCATCTGTGATTCTTTGATCAGGATTATCTACATCGGTTTGTTCTTCATCATTGGGATTTAATTGGTAGTAAGCTTTATTAGTCATATAATCTTTGACTAAACTTTTTGAAAGCCATTCTCTCCAAATTATTCCTAACTTATATGTAAAAAATATTTGGGAAACACGTATTGGTAGAGCCACAGCGAAACAACAAGCGTAAATCCCCAATATCCGATAAAACCCATCTTCTTGTTTTTCAACTAAAGCATTTGTTAAATCTCTTGCAATGAATCCAATGCCTGCGTTTATTCCATTTACAGCTAAAAGCATTAATACAATTATCGCAAGGAATAACCAATGTAACCATCTACGGTTTTTTAATTGACGTCTTAAGCTAAAAAAGCTCCCTGATCCAATTAGAAATAAGGCAGAGAAAAGCAATCCCCAGCTACCAGCCCAAATTGAACTGATAGTACTTACTACACCTCCGAAATACTTTTCAAGAAAAATTGGTTGAAAGCTTTCAAAAAAACTAATTATTCCTGTAAGACCAACAAGTACTACGCCTCCAACACAAAATAAAAGAGAAATCAAAAGCCATATGAATTGGAATCCATTACATTGATCTATGGGAAGAAAAAAAGGCTGAGAAAGCTTCCTTAATTTTTGTAATTGGTACAATATTTTGGTTTTATTATTAATTGCTTTATTCATTACTCGACTAGTTTTATAAGGTAAATTATAACTTTTAGCAGTCTATTGACCAAAGCCAATAAATGAAAGTGCCCACTCAGGTAAATTTAAGTAATTCAAGATTGTCATATCAAATTTATGAATTTTTGGAAAAGATTTATCTAATAACCACCATAAAAGAAAAGGTAGATTAAATAAAATTTGTAATTGCCATTTATAAGTTAAAACCTTCCAAATTTTTATTAACTTAGTTTTGATTGAATCGTCTAGATCTTCCCAATTTTTTGAGATTAAATTGAAAAAATTTTTGGATTTTGTATTTAAGGAATCTGGTGTATTCATTATGTTTTTACTTATTTATAACCCATAAACTTTTCTTTCGAGAGTTTTAACCTGGGGGCCAATTCATTTTTCTTCCAGATAAAAAATGAATATGCAAATGAAAAACTGTTTGTCCAGATTCTGCTCCAGTATTAATTACTGTTCTCCAATTAGTTAAATGTTTTGATTTAGCTATTTTACCACCAACAAAAAGTAAATGCCCTAATAGATTTGCATCTTCTTCAATACAATCTAATAAACTAATAATTGGTTTTTTGGGAATCACTAAAAAGTGCACTGGTGCTTGCGCTTGGATATCATTAAACGCAATACAAAACTCATCTTCATAAAGCTTATCGCAGGGTATTTCTTTATTAATTATTTTTTGAAATATTGTAGTTTCAGTCATTAGATTAATTAATAGAAATTACGTCTTTTTCGTTGAACCCTTCCTTTATAAGTTCTTTGTTCAAATCATCTTTTGATGTAACTCTATCAACGAATAATATTCCGTTTAAGTGATCCATTTCGTGTTGAATACACCTCGCCAGAAGTCCATCTGCTTTCATTTTTCGTGGTCTCCCCATTTCATCTCTAAATTTTAATTTTATAGTTGATGGTCTTACTACATTTAAATATACGCCAGGTATACTTAAGCAGCCTTCTTCGTATGAATTAAGGGTTGTTCCAAAGTCTGTAATTTCTGGATTGATTAATATTAGAGGTTCTGCTGCTGAATCTTCAAAATTTACATCTATGACAAGAAGCTCTTTGTTGATTCCAATTTGAGGTGCTGCAAGTCCAATTCCTTTAGCTGCGTACATGCTTTGAAGCATTTCTTTAGCAAGTTCTCTAATGGATTCGTCAACCTTAGTTATTCTTTTGGAATTTTGTCTTAATACCTCATCACCAAGTTTATAAATATCTAGAGATGGCTTACCTGTTTGTTCTTTTGCAATTTTTTCTGAGCTTCCATTTGTTCTTGACTTTTTTGCAAGTTGTGAAAAATGGTTTGCCACGTTAAAAAAGTTTTTAATTAATAGTTTAGCTATAAAAATACTAGCACTTTAATTTACTTTCTTTATATATTTTTTAAATGAGTAATGATCATAAGTTAAAAGTTAGGCAAACTGAATCTAAAAAAAATGCTTTCAAGGAATTAACTATTATTAGGGATACCATTTTTTGGATTGATGTTGTTGGTGAAAGTCAAAATGAAAATGCCATTTTTGCAAGACCATTTGATGTCAAAGAAGCGTTTCCCCAGCAATTAACAAGTAAAAAATACTATATTAAAAATAATTTTCATGGATATGGTGGTAAATCTTATAAGTGTATATATTTTAAAAATAATTTTTATTTGATATGGATAGATCAGATAACTAAGGCAGTATGGTTTCAAATTTTTAAAGAGGCAGCTTCAACTTACAGAAGCCAAAATAAATATCTCGCTTCAGTTCAAGAACCTAATCAACTATCTAAATCAATTGATGGAAACTTTGATTCTTCATTTGTCATTTCTGAAAAAAATTTATTGTATGGAATTTGTGAAATAAATAATAGAGATTATTTATTTTCTTTAAATTTAAAAAAAACTAAACAGGATATTCATCGAATAAAAAAATTTAAAAATTTTGCTGGAGAATTATCTTCTAATACATCTGCTAACTTACTTTCTTGGATAGAGTGGGATTCTCCATATATGCCCTGGGAGAAAAATGAGCTGTTTTTTGCTCAAATAGATTTAGATGGCGAGATACAAAAAATAAAGAAATTCTCAAATAAGCTGATAAATTCCAAGAAAAAAGTGTCTTTTTTTCAACCCTATTGGATAAGTGAAACACATTTGGTATGTTCTGAAGATAGTTCTGGATGGTGGAACTTATTGTTTTTAGATGTTAGTGAAATTGAGAATATTTTTATTAAGAAAAGAGTAGAGAGAAATTTGATTGAATATGGAGCGCCACAATGGGTCACTGGAATAGCATTCTTTTCAGGGACTATAGAAAATTTATTTTGTATAGCAAAAAAAGAAAATAGTTTAATAGTGGAACAATATAAAGATCTTGAATTTGTTAAAGAATTTTCTACTCCTTTTACCTCAATAAGTGATTTCAGTGTTTTTCGGAAAAAAGTTCTTTTAAAAGGTTATGGATCTGATTTTTTGGGAATTGTATTTGAAATTGATTGTGCAAAAAAAGTTTTATCAAGTTTTTCTGAGCAGATATTTTTTGATCATATAAAAGATTGTTCAAAACCTGAAACATTTTGGTTTAAAGGTTTTGAGGCTCAATCTACTCATTCTTTTCTTTATAAGCCGCTTGTTGAAAATTTTAGAAAGCCACCGCTCCTTGTTAGAGCACATAGCGGACCAACTTCATGTTTTGATGGATCATATAATTCTGAAGTTCAATATTGGACGTCGAAGGGATTTTTTGTTGCTGAAGTAAATTATGGAGGATCATCAGGATTTGGCAAAGCATATAGAGAGAGGTTGAATTATAAATGGGGTATTGTTGATTCTTATGATTGCAAAGCACTAGCTCTTGAATTGATTAAATCAAATCAAGTTGATAGTGAAAAAGTGGTAATTTTTGGGAATAGTGCTGGTGGGTTAACTGCCCTGAATTGTTTATTATATGGGTCCATTTTTACAGCGGCAATTTGTAAATATCCTGTTATTGATTTGAAGGATATGCATTACAACACTCATAGGTTTGAAAAAGATTATTTAAATTCTTTGGTTGGAAATTATGCAAAAAACCATGATGATTATATAAATAGATCACCGATAAATCATATTAACAAAATAAAAAAACCTATCTTATTGTTTCATGGAAAAAAAGATACAGTTATTTCTTATAAACAAACTTTAAAAATTCAAGAAATTTTGATTCAGAATAATAAATATTCAGAAGTTATTTTTTTTGATAATGAAGGTCATGGTTTTAGAAATATTGAAAATAAAGAAGTAGTAATGCAAAAATCTCAGGAATTTCTAAAAAATGCTTTGAATATTTAAGAATTGATTTTTAGAAAATCAATAGTATCTTTTAATTTTTCTATAAACATATCAATTTCTTCCTTATTGGTTGTGAAATTCATACTGATTCTGGCTGTTGATTTAATTCCAATGTATCTGTGAAGAGGTTGACAGCAATGGTGGCCACTTCTGATGCAAATTCCTTTTGAATCAAGAATTTCAGCAATATCATTTGAATGTATATTTTTTATATAAAAGGTGGCAAGTGAGGCTCTGTTTGGATCTATCTCCGGTGATGGACCTATGATTTCAATATTTTCTATTTGATTTAATTTTTCAAATAAATATTTAGTAATAGTCTTTTCATATTCATGAATTTCATTCAATCCAATATTGTTAATATAATTGATTGCTTCTGCAAGACCTATTGCTTCTGCGATGGCTGGAGTTCCGGCTTCAAATTTGTGTGGTAGCTCTGCCCAAGTACTTGTCTCTTCAAAAACATCTTGAATCATTTCGCCACCTCCAAAGAGAGGAGGAATTTTTTCTAGGATTTCTTTTCTTGACCAGAGGAAGCCAATACCTGTAGGACCGCATAGTTTATGTCCTGATCCAGCTAAAAAATCTATATTAAGATCAATCACATCCAGTTTTTGATGAGCCAAACTTTGGCATGCATCTATTAAAACTAAAGAACCTTTTTGTTTAGCTAATGTAGTTATTTCTTTTATTGGATTACAGCAACCTAGGGTATTACTAACATGTACTAGGCTAACAAGTTTAGTTCTAGATGTTAGTTTTGATTTAAAGTCGTCTATATCTAATTTCCCATCTTTATCTATACCTATAAATTTTAATTTGCATTTATTTTTTGCTGCAACCATTTGCCATGGAACAATATTGCTATGATGCTCCATTATTGATAAGAGAATTTCATCGTTTTCTTTTAATGAATATTCGCCCCATGATCTAGCTACTAGATTGATTGCCTCAGTAGCATTTCTTGTGAAAATAATTTCTTTTGTTGAATTCGCTTTTATATATTTGCTAATTAAATATCGTGCATTTTCAAATTCTTCTGTTGCTTTAGCACTTAATTGATGTGCCCCTCTATGTACATTGGCATTAAAGTTTTTGTAATATTCATCAATTTTTTTCAAGACTTGTATTGGTTTTTGTGTGGTCGCAGCATGGTCTAAATAAATAATTTGCTCATTACTTTTAAAGTTCTTATTTAAAAGAGGAAAGTCTTTCTTCGTTATTTCAGGAAAATTGTGAATCGTTTCCATTAATTCTCATTTAAAAGTTTATCAAGCAAATCCCATTTATCTTTTGAAATGGGAATAAATGAAAGTATTTCTTGAAAGTAAGAACTTAATTGTAGTTTACTTGCTTCTGTTAATGTGATCCCTCTTGTTCGCATATAAAAAAGTTCTTCTTCATTTAGTTGTGAAATTGTAGCTCCATGTTTGCATTTGACATCATCAGCAATTATTTCTAATTGAGGTTTGGTATCTATTTGTGCGAGATTTGATAAAAGTAAATTTCTGCTTAATTGGGAAGCATCAGTTCTCTGGGCAATTTTCGGAACTATTATTGAACCTTCAAATATTGCATGTGATTTATCATCAGCAAGTGATTTATTAATTTGATCTAGAAATCCATTTGGGCCATTAAATTCTATTTTTGTATAGGTTGAAATTTGCTCATCTTTTTTGGTTATTTGCATACCTTTGATATTTGTTTTAGCGTTTCCCGCAGATTGTTTAATACTAATTTCAAATCTCGCGTAATTGAATTTGAAATGTAAAGATCCTAAGTTGTATGCACTATTTTTTTGTTGTATTACATTGAGAGAATTTAATAGATTGGATCTGTTTTCACCGTAAGAAACAACACCATGATTTAAGGAACTATTTTCTTTCAAGCAAAAGAAAGTTGATTGAGATAATGAAGAGTTTTCTTTACAAAGATTTACTTGTAATAATTCAACATCACAATTATTTTCTAAAAATATTACTAGGGTTTTTGCGTTTAAAGCATTACTTGATGCATTACTAAAAATTTCAATAGGAGGAATTTTTGATCCATTTATTTTTAATCCCAAAATATTATTTTTACAACTTAAAGAAAGATTTAGTAGGTCACTCCAATTTTCGTTTTGCTGGAAAAAAGATATCTGTTCTTTGATATATTTTTGTAATTCATCCTCACTTAATTGCTGTATTGAATAATTTTTCTCTATTAATTTAATTTGGCAATTCTCACCAATTATTAACCTAATAGTACTTTGCGAATTTTTCGGGTATGGCATATCAAATTGTGAATTTTTTTCATTAACTGAATAATCTAAAAAGTTTGACAATTTTGATTTATTTGAAAGTCTCCATAGTTCACTTTTAGGATTAGGGAGAGGGGTTGATTGTAATTTATTAAGACAGATTTTTTGTATTTCTGTTAGGTTATCATCCGATTTATTTGTTTTTATTTTTTCAATAATTTTCATTTCTTTAGGTCTCTTTTATAAAGTTATCAGTCCATTCATACCCTTTTTCCTCAAGCTCTAGAGCAAGATCACTCTCACCAGTTTTTATGATTTGTCCGTCTGACATAACATGGACATAATTTGGTTTAATTTCATCTAATAATCTTTGATAGTGGGTAATAAGTATAATTCCAGTCTGTGCATTAGAAATTTTTTTAATTCCTGATGCCACTATTCTTAGAGCATCGATATCTAGACCAGAATCGGTCTCATCTAATATTGCTATCTTGGGCTCAAGCAAAGCCATTTGCAGAATCTCATTTCTTTTTTTTTCACCTCCAGAAAAGCCTTGATTTACACTCCTTGATAGGAATGCGTGATCCATTTTCACAATTTCTAACTTTTCTTTAACTAATTCTTCAAAATCAAAAGTATCCAATTCTTCTTTGTTGAGGAATTTCCTTCTAGCATTAGTTGAAACTCTAAGAAACTCAAGATTACTTACACCTGGAATCTCAATTGGATATTGGAAACCAAGAAAAATTCCTGATTGAGATCTCTCTTCAGGTTCTAGAGAGTTGATGTTTTCACCTAAAAATTTTATGTCGCCATTTGTAATACTATATGAGGGATGTCCTGCAATGATTTTCGAAAGAGTACTTTTGCCACATCCATTTCTTCCCATAATGGCATGGATTTCTCCAGGATAGACAGTAAGTGAAACCCCTTTTAAAATTGGAAGATTATCAGTAGATGCAGAGAGATTTTCAACTTCTAAAATTGGGTCTGATTCTTTCATTTTACTTTGCATTTCAGTTTAGAAATTGATAAATTAACCTACTGATCCCTCTAGTTTAAGTGCCAGTAACTTATCTGCTTCAGCAGCAAATTCCATAGGTAATTGATTAAATACATCTCTGCAAAAACCGCTGACCATCATAGATACTGCCTCCTCAAATTCTATACCTCTGCTTTGGAGATAAAAAAGTTGGTCTTCTGAGATTCTACATGTGCTTGCTTCATGCTCAATTTCAGAATTGGGTTGTTGAGATTTGATGTAAGGGAATGTATTTGCAGTAGCTTGATCCCCTATTAACATTGAATCACATTGACTGTAATTTCTTGATCCTGTAGCTTTCGTTCCCATTTTGACAAGACCTCTGTAGCTATTTTTTGAGTTCCCTGCACTAATACCTTTGCTAACAATAGTTGATTTGGTCTTAGGACCAATATGGATCATTTTTGTGCCGGTATCTGCTTGCTGTCGATTATTGGTGAGAGCCACTGAATAAAATTCTCCTACAGATTCTTCCCCTAAAAGAAGACAGCTAGGATATTTCCATGTAATTGCAGACCCTGTTTCAACTTGAGACCAGCTAATTTTACTTCTCTTACCTAAACATTTTCCTCTCTTGGTGACAAAATTAAAAATTCCGCCAATACCTTCTTCATCACCAGCATACCAATTTTGCACTGTTGAATATTTTATTGAGGCGTCGTCTAATGCTACAAGCTCTACAACTGCTGCATGTAGGGTATTAGTATCAAACATTGGAGCTGTACAACCTTCCAAATAACTTACAGAACTTGATTCTTCAGCAATGATTAGTGTTCTTTCGAATTGCCCTGAATCTCCACTATTAATTCTGAAGTAGGAAGATAGATCCATAGGGCAGGTAACACCTTTTGGGATATAGACAAAAGAACCATCACTAAAAACTGCAGAATTTAGTGCTGCAAAGTAATTATCACTAGCTGGAACCACTGTACCTAAATATTTTTCAATCAAATCCGCATGATTTTTTACTGCTTCACTAATTGAGCAAAATATAACTCCATGTTCAGCAAGTTCTTCTCTAAAAGTTGTGGCTATGGAAACACTATCAAAGACAGCATCTACTGCTACATTTGTGAGTTTTTTTTGCTCTGTGAGGGGTATTCCTAATTTGTCAAAAGTCTCAAGAAGTTTGGGATCAACTTCATCTAAGCTAGAAATTTTCTCTTTTCGCTTAGGAGCAGAGTAATAAATAATATCTTGATAATCAATTTTTTTATATCCTAATGCTGCCCAGTCAGGCTCTTTCATTTTTTGCCATTTTTTAAAGGCTTTTAATCTAAAATCAAGAAGAAATTTTGGCTCTTCTTTTTTCAGTGAAATTAATTTTATGATATCTTCATTTAATCCCTTTTCTATTTTTTCAGTTTCAATATCAGTAACGAAACCATATTTGTAAGGCTCTTTTACTACATCTTTAACTAAATTTTCGTTGACCATGTTATCAAGAATAACTTATTACAATTAGCTTTATATACTCTAACGAAAGATCCCCCCAATATTGAGTTTTTTTCCTTTATTAAAACTAAAAATTAATGTCTAATCATCTTGATCCCTTGTCTAACCCATTAAACATAGAAACTATTCAAGAAATTGATAATCTTGATCTACCCATAATGCAGAAACATCATTTAAGAATACTCGCTCATTGCCTTCAGATTTTAAAAATTATCAATGTAGATAGTAGTTTGGAATATCAAAATAAAAATCCCCTGAGAGAATGGTGTGATAACCAATCCAAAAAATTTGATGATAAAAAATTTAGTGATCTTTTTTATGAGCAGTTAGAATCCACTTCGAAAACATTAAGTACTTTTTCAAAAAAAATAGGTAAAAGTATTGAGGATTTAGAGATAGATGATTTAGTACTTCTGGTGGAACAACGCTGAATTCTCATTTATTTAACTGATCCCGAAGAAAAAATATATTTTTGTTGAGTCGTTAACAAATTCAGGTAATAAAATTTAAAAAAAAAGAAAATTAATTCACATTTTAAAAAGATCTGAAAATTAATTAATTTCTTTGATACCAACTGTTTTGAAGAGAAATATCAATTTTGAGAATTTTTTAGTAGTCAGAGGATCCTGACGACAGGCCAAAAAGACACACAATTCCTAAAAAAAAAGAACATACTGATCCCAAACAAAAACGGAGAATTTAAAGTGGCTGATGGGATCATGAATAAAGATCAATTACTCTCACTAACCCTCAGACAATTACGTCAAGAAGCAAGTAAATTATCGGTTCCGCTGTATAGTCGCAAAACAAAAGCTGTTTTAGTTGATTTAATACTTAAATATCAAGAAAAATCTACAATAAAAGAATATACTGCACCTCCTGAGTCTAAATCTGAAGAAACTTCTGAGTCCAATACTTTCAAGAGTACTGAAGAAGTTAAAACAAATGTAGTTTTCCTACCCCGGGATCCAGATTGGGCTTATGTTTTTTGGCAAATATCTGACGCAGATAGAGTTAAAGCACAATCTTTGGGAGCCAATAAATTATGTTTACGATTATTTGATGCATCAGGTTCTCAAGGAAGCAACTTGAATCAAGGAACACTAAGGGAGATAACAGTTGATAGTTACAGTACCGAGTGGTACTTGCCAATCCCACTTGCAGATAGAGATTATAAAGTTGAATTAGGTTACAAATATGGTTTTAACTGGATGTCATTGGCATTCTCTTCGATAAGCCATGTTCCTGGGTCACATCCTTCTGAGCAAATTCTTGATAAATTTGTACCATTTAATTTAGATTCTACTTCTGAATCAATTCCAGATATTTCTAATCCTGTTGTTTCAGAACAAAATGGTATGCATGAAAGGTTATACCAAGCAGCAACAAACATTCCTCTCAGAAGAAAAGTTGGTTCTGAAGAATTTATGGAAAACCTAAATTCAACAAATCTCAATGATAATCTTACAGACTCAGGTGTTGGTAAATGGTCATCAGGTTTAAATGATTCTGGAAGTGGAATTGTTAAGAATAGATCTTTTTGGCTTGTTGCTGATGCTGAATTAATTGTTTATGGAGCTACAGAGCCTTCTGCAAAACTTACAATAGGTGGAGAAGATGTACCTCTTGCTGCAGATGGTACTTTTAGAATTCAAGTTCCATTTAGAGACGGGACTCAAAAATATGATATTAAAGCTGTTGATGTATCAGGTGAGCAAGAAAAAAGTATATCAATGAAATTTGATAGAACTACACCACTTGACGATACTAATGAAAAAGATAATGCTGAGACTGAATGGTTTTAATAAATTAAATTAATGTTGAAAAAAATTGTAGCTTTTACTCCATTGTTTGGGGCATTAACGTTTCCACTAATAGTTCCAATTACAATTTCTAAATTTGGTGTTAACTATGGAATCCTTAGTGCATTATTAATTTCTTCCTTATGGTTTATCGCTATGTTAAGAACTTCCGAAATGCCTCATTAATTTAGTTAGATTTTTGGAAGTCTCTTAAAAATATGAATCAAGTTAGTGTAATTAATATCAATTCTCCTTTTTTAGATCAAAAACCAGGCACCTCTGGATTAAGAAAAAGTACTTTAAAGTTTCAGGAAGAACATTATCTAGAAATTTTTATTGAAGCAATTTTACAATCATTAGAAGATTTAAAAGGTTCAACATTAGTTGTTGGTGGTGATGGCAGATATGGCAATATCGAAGCAATAGAAAAAATTGTCCAAATATGCATCGCTCATAAAGTTCAAAAGGTGATTGTTCCAAAATACGGTTTATTATCTACTCCTGCGACATCACATTTAATTAGAAAAGAAAAAGCTATTGGTGGAATTATTCTTTCTGCAAGCCATAATCCTGGTGGTATTGATGGCGACTTTGGAGTGAAATTGAATATCTCTAATGGTGGCCCAGCTCCTGAGATAATTACTAATAAGATTTTCAAGGCTTCACAATTACTTACTAGTTATAAAATCTGTAAAATTCAACTACCTGATTTTAGTGAATATGGAACTTATCCTTACGACGAAACTACCTTAGAAATTATTGATGGATTAACAGATTATTCTAATTTGATGGAGAAAATTTTTGACTTTGATCAAATTAGTGATTTTTTAAAAAAAGACTTCTCTTTAATCTTTGATGCAATGAATGCGGTTACAGGCCCATATGCAAAAAATATTTTTGTTGAAAAAATGGGTCTTGGACCTGATTGTGTCATGAATGGTAACCCGTTAAAAGATTTTGGAGGTTTACATCCTGATCCTAATCTTACTTACGCATCCCACTTGGCTGATTTGTTATTAAATAAAAAATCTTATAGTTTTGGTGCTGCATGCGATGGTGATGGAGATAGAAATATGATTTTAGGAAGTGGATGTTTTGTAAATCCTAGTGATAGCCTAGCAGTTATCACTGCTAACACAAAATGTGTCCCTGGTTATAAAGATGGTATTACAGGTGTGGCACGATCCATGCCAACCAGTTCAGCGGTTGATAATGTTGCTCGAGCATTAAATATACCTTGTTTCGAGACACCTACTGGCTGGAAGTTTTTTGGAAATCTTTTAGATTCTAATTTAATTACTTTATGTGGAGAAGAAAGTTTTGGAACAGGTAGTAATCATGTGAGAGAGAAAGATGGACTATGGGCAGTTTTGTATTGGTTACAAGTTTTAGCTGAGAAAAAATGTTCGGTAAGTGATTTGATGCAGAATCATTGGAAACAATTTGGTAGGAATTATTATTCAAGACATGATTATGAGGCAATTCCATCAAATATTGCTAATCAAATCTTTGGTAATCTAACTTCTATGCTCGAAAATTTAAAAGGAAATATTTTTGCTAGCCATTTAGTTAAAGTTGCAGATAACTTTTCATATTTAGATCCCGTTGATAATTCCATAAGTGAAAATCAAGGGTTAAGATTAGTCCTTGATGATAATTCTCGAGTAATTGTTCGCCTTTCTGGAACTGGAACTAAGGGTGCAACATTAAGACTTTACTTTGAGAAATTTTTCGATCCTCAACAGAATCTTTCGTTAAATCCTCAGATCGCTTTGAAACCTCTAATTGATGATTTAGATGCTTTATTGAATATTTCAAAACTTACTCAAATGGAAACTCCTACAGTAATTACATAGAATTGAAAGTAATGATTTTTTGATTTTTATTTATATGCATTCAGAAAATTTATTTACTAATTATTCTCAAATAGAAAACAATGCACCTTTGGCAGATAAATTAAGACCAAAGAATTTGGAAGATTTTTTCGGTCAACAACCAATCCTGAATGAGAATTCGCTTTTAAGAAGTGCAATAATAAACGATAAGATTAGTAATTTTATTTTTTCTGGCCCTCCGGGTGTTGGGAAAACTACTCTAATTGAAATTATTTCTTTTAATACGCGTTCAAAATTAATTAAGTTAAATGCAGTATTATCAAGTGTTAAAGAATTAAGAAATGAAATTGCTAATGCAAAAGATAGATTAATAAATTCAAAAAGAAAAACAATTTTATTTATCGATGAAGTTCATAGATTTACATCAGTTCAGCAAGACGCTTTATTACCTTCAATAGAAAATGGAACTATAACTTTTATTGGTGCTACAACTGAAAACCCTTTCTTTGCTGTTAATAAAGCGCTTGTTAGTAGGTCTCTTATTTTTACATTACTTCCTTTGGTAGAAAATGATTTGCAGAAAATAATACAAAAAGTCATTACTTACTATTCAAAACAAAAAGATTCAAAAAAAGTTTATTTAACTCAAGATGCTATAAGTCATTTAATTAAATTTTCTGGTGGAGATGCAAGGACATTAATCAATGCGCTAGAGATGGCCATAGAAACAACTGCTGAAAATGATGCTAAAGAAATCAACATTAATCTCTCAATAGCAGAGGATGCACTACAAAAGAAAAATATTGTTTACGATAAAAATGGTCAAAATCATTACGATGTAATAAGTGCCTTTATCAAGTCCATAAGAGGCTCTGATCCAGATGCAACTTTATTCTGGCTTGCGAATATGTTGGAGGCTGGTGAAGATCCTAATTTTATTTTTAGAAGATTACTTATATCTGCCAGTGAAGATATTGGAATAGCTGATCCTAATGCCATAGTAGTTGTACAATCCTGTTGTGATGCTTTTGATAGAGTTGGTTTTCCAGAAGGATTATATTTTTTAACGCAAGCTTCTTTATATTTATCTATTTCTCCAAAAAGTAATAGTACGAAAAGTATTTTTAAAGCAATTGAAACAATCAAATCTACCAATGCTTTTGATGTTCCACTTCATTTAAAAAATAATTCTAATAGTTATGTCAATCCTCATAATTATCCAGGTAATTGGGTCTTACAAGAATATCTTCCTAAATCTTTAAGAGGTTTAAAAATATGGGAACCAAATAATAATGGATGGGAAAAAACTCAATATGAAGAACTGCTTAGAAGAAAAGAAAATTAAAAACTTTTCGAACAACAAATAATCTCAGGATTTAAAGAAGTTTTTTCTTCGTAGGCTAAAGCGATAGTCCAATTATGGAAGTTAATCTGTGAATAATTTAAATGTATATTTTTCTTCTTATGAATTAACTCTTTTGGCTTTTCAAAAAATTGCCAATATTTAATGTCTTTAGCTATTTTTCCATGATCCCATTTTATAGCCGCTTCAACAGCACACCATTGATTTAATATCATATTTTTTGTTAAATAATTATTATGGTTTGATTTATTGGTATGAAAAAAATATTTTTTTGCAAATTTTATATGGTTAAAATCTCTATCTATTCTCTCAATATCAATCCCTATTTTGCCTTTATGCCAGACTATAGTAATGGCATCTTTACAATGACTTAAACTGATATTTCCCATGCCAGAGGGTAAACTTGGAGGTTCTCCAGGTTGAGCATTAATTGGAATTTCTAGGGGGTCTAAATCAAAAAGTGTTGACAGTGATTGTCGCAAATAAGCTCTTGTTTCTAAGAAAATCTTTGATCTTGCATTTGTTAGGTTTTTTGCAGTTTTAATTTCTTCTATAGTTGCGACATCTTGCACACCTTTAATCTCATAAAACCAAATTTTTGGTATTTTATATTCATACTCATTTAATAATTTCAATGGCTCTTAAGGTTGGCGACAAAGCACCAGAATTTAAATTAAAAGATTCTTTTGAAAAAGAAGTTTCTCTTAGTGATTTTAAAGGTAAAAGAATAATACTATATTTTTATCCAAAAGATAATACTCCAGGATGTACTAAAGAAGCATGTAATTTTAAAGAGAATTGGGATTTACTCCAAAAAAATAATATTGTTGTGCTTGGTATTAGTAAAGATAATGCATCCTCTCATCAGAAGTTTATAGAAAAATTTAATTTACCTTTTATTCTTTTAACTGATCCTGAACCTTTCAAAGTTTCTTCTGATTACGATAGCTATGGACTGAAAAAATTTATGGGAAAAGAATATATGGGAATGATGAGAAATACTTTTTTAATTGATACTGAAGGTAACATTGAAAAAATTTACTTAAAGGTAAAAGCAGCAATAATGGCTGATCATATAATTGCAGACCTTGGGTTAAGCTAATTTTTTTATGGACAGGTGGTGTATAATCATCCCCTCCATAACTAAATTAGGAGCATTGATAATATTTTCATTTTTAGTTTTTAGAGATTTTGTTAGTAATTGAGAGTCTCCTCCACAGATTATTAAAATATCCTTTTCGGGGTTAAATAAAATATTAATCACGCCAGTAAGAGAGTTGATTACTCCTTTTAAGATTGCTTCTTCTGTATTAATTAAGAAATCTTTGATCGGAATATCATATTTTTTGGGAACTTTAAGATTTTTTGTATTTTGTTCCATTGATTTTAATTGTGTTAGAAAACCTGGAAGAAGTTGACCTCCAATAATAGATCCATTTGAATTTAATTTTGTTATTGATAATATTGTTCCAAAATCTGCAATTAGCAAATCTTTTTTGAAAGGGTTTTCAATAATTTGTGAAGCGGCAATACAGGCAAAAGCTCTATCCACTCCAAAATAATCAGGAAGATTTGATAATTGGATATCTTTAGTTTTTATTTCATTTTCTTTTTTCAGCAAAAAATTTGGTAGTTTTCCTACAGAAGCCCAAATTAATTGATCAAGATCTATATTGTCGGGAACTTTTTGCTCTTTTTTGGTATGAAAGAATTTAGATTGATTTTTAGAATATTTAGCCCAATGAAGCCTACTATTGCCTACTAATAGAAAATTTATATCTGAGACCATTGTTATATGATCAATTTAATTATTAGTATGTATTCCACATTCTTGTTTAATCCCCCCAAATCTTGTATCTCTGCCTTTTGTTTCAATACCATCGGGACTGCTTGAATGCCAATCTCCTACAGAAGAATAACCTTTGATAAAAAGTGGATGAGCAGGTAAATTATTCTCTTCCATATAATAAAAAATATCTTTATTTGTCCAATTTAATAAAGGTCTTAAAGAGAGTCTTTGACGAATTACGTCTATGAATTTCATTTTGTTTCTATTATCTGTTTGACTTGATCTAACACCGCTTGCCCAGCAAAAAATATCATATTTTTCCAGACCATTTTCTAAAGGTTTTATCTTTCTCAATTCATGATATTTATCTAAATCACTCTCTTTTTTTGTTTCCCAAAGTTTTCCGTATTTGGCCTCCATTCTTGCTGGAGATAATTCACTTTGCAGAACTTCAACTTCTAAGGATAAATTATCAATAAGCTTTTCAGCGTAATGGTATGTTTCTGGAGGAAGATAACCAGTATCTATCCAAAATATTTTGATTTTTTTTTGTAGAGATAATTTACTGACCATATCTAAAAGGACTGATGACTGTATACCAAAACTTGTTGTAATAGCAAATTGATTATCAAACTTTTCATAACCCCATGTAAGCATTCCTTGAGGCTTCATATCTACAAGCTCTTGATTATATTTACTCAAGTGAGTTTGAATATCTTTGTGGATTTTTTCAATCATTCTTCAGTTTGATTATGAGTTTAATTTTATTTCGCTCAATTTAAAAATTATTCGTATAGTTTAATAATACATTTACGCATAACAATATTTCTCTAATGAAATCCATACAAAAACCAATAGTAATAGTTGGAGCAGGTTTTGCAGGTATGACATTTGCTTTGAATTTAAAGAATCTTAATCCTTCTTTACCGATTCTTGTGGTTGACTCTAAAACTAACTTTATATTTAAACCTTTAATGTACGAAGTTTTAAGTAAAGAAATAAGAAGTTGGGAAGCCACCCCAAAATTTGCAAATATTTTTTCAGATGCCGGTATAACTTTTTTAAGAAATTGTTTAACCAAGATTTCCTTCAAAGAAAATATTCTTGAATTTAGTGACGAATTAAAATTAAGTTATCAGTATCTCGTTATTTGTACAGGATCTATTCCAAATAGTTTTTCTATCAAAGGTGTAGATGAAAATTGTTATTTTTTTAATGATGTGCATGATTTAAATAAATTAAATTCTTTTTTAAAAAAATCACAAGATACTGCGTTGCATAAAAAGTTATTCATAGTTGGAGGGGGTCCCTCTGGCATCGAGTTGGCATGCAAAATTAAAGATATATTTACAGACCAATTTGAAATTAATGTAATAGAAAAATCAAACCAAATCCTAAATAAAAACAAAATTTTCAATAGTGAACAAGCAGAGAAGGCATTAGAAAAAAGAAAAATCAACGTTCTTTTGAATTCTACAGTTAATGAAGTCTCAGAAACTAAGATTAGTATTTCTAGCGAGGTTGGAATAACTTCCTTGGATAAAGATATTGTTATTTGGACAGCAGGTGTTAAACCTAATTTGTCTTACTTAGAAACTGATCAAATAACAAAAAAATTCGGACGAATTTTAGTAAATAATAATTTGCAAATAGAAAACCATAAAAACTGTTTTGCTATTGGTGATATTTCAGTTATTGAAGGAATGGAGGATTTACCCATAACTGCTCAGGTGGCTATGCAGGAAGGAAATCATCTTGCTAATAATATAGAACTTTTAATTCAAGGAAAAGATCTTTTACCCTTTGAATTTCAAGATAATGGTGAAATGATTAGCTTAGGAATAGGCGAAGCTTCAATTTCTGGGCTTGGTGTTACTTTATCTGGGAAATTGGCTTTTGAGGCAAGAAGACTTATATATGCTTCCAAGTTGCCTGATATTACAGAAAGCTTAAAATCTGCATCTTCATGGATATTCCAAAAAAAATCTATTTTTAAAAAGTTTCTTAAAAAAGATTATTCGAATTAAACTTTTTTGAAATATTGTTTTTGGGTATATTGAGTTAAATAAGTTTTGTATGAATTTAATTGCAGTAGTTAGTAATAATTTTGATGCGTTTATAACGGTAGTTGTTTTAATAATGTCAATAATTTTGTTTATTAGAAATACTATTGCACCAGAATTGACTGGTTTGTTATGTGTCGGAATATTTATATCTACTGGGGTTCTTTCTCCTGAAAAAGCTTTAGCTGGATTTGGTAGCCCTTCTTTAATTACCCTTATGGGTTTATTTGCAGTTTCCTCAGCATTATTTAAAAGTGGTGCCTTAGACAGAGTAAGAGAATTGATTTCTTCTGAAAGTATTCGAACTCCAAGGAAATTAATTTCTTTAATAGCTTTTTTAATTGCTCCAATATCTGGAATTGTACCTAATACTCCAGTAGTAGCATCTTTGTTACCTTTAATTGAAAGTTGGTGCGAGCGAAAAAATATATCACCATCAAAAGTTTTATTACCTCTTTCTTTTGCTACTTTACTCGGTGGAACTCTGACATTATTAGGTAGCTCAGTAAATCTTCTTGTCAGTGATATTAGTCAACAATTAGGTTATGGAGGTTTGGAATTATTTAGTTTGACATCAATAGGAATTCCTGTGTGGCTTATAGGTACAACCTATATGATTCTAGTTTCTGACGTGCTTTTGCCAGATAGAGGGAGAGATAAGGAGTTTATTAAAAATGGTGATATGAATATATATTTTACCGAAGTTACTATTCCCTCTAGTTCAGAATTAGTTGGACAATCTGTCAGAAATAGTAGATTGCAAAGACGGTTTGACGTTGATGTTCTGGAATTGCAACGAAATGGAAAAGTTATTCTTCCTCCTTTGGCTGATAGAAAGATTGAGCCGGAGGATAGATTAATAATCCGCGTTACGAGGGCAGACTTATTTAGGCTGCAGCAGGAACATACTATTCTGTTAGGAGAAAACAAAACATCTTTCGATGGGGCTAATGTTTTCTCAGATGATGAAGGTACTAAGACCTTTGAAGCCTTGTTACCAGCTGGTTCAACTTTAGCAGGTGCAAGTTTGAGAGAATTAAGATTTAGGCAGCGTCATAATGCAACAGTTTTAGCATTAAGAAGAGGTCAACAAACTGTTCAGGAAAGATTAGGCCAAGCTGTTTTAAGGGCTGGAGATGTTTTATTATTGCAAGCACCGCTAGATTCAATAAGAGGTTTGCAAGCTAGTAATGATTTGCTTATTTTAGATCAATTCGAAGATGACTTACCTTTTTTGATAAAAAAACCTATATCGATAGCAATTGCAATAGGAATGTTGGTTTTGCCTTCGGTTTCTAATATTCCATTAGTCGGTTCAGTTCTTTTGGCTGTGATTGCAATGGTTGCTTGTGGATGTTTAAGACCTGCAGAGATACAAAAATCAATTAGGTTAGACGTTATTTTATTGCTGGGATCTTTATCGTGTTTTAGTGTAGCTATGCAGATAACTGGATTAGCAGATGTAATTGCAGTTAATCTAAACTTTGCCCTTAACGGAATGCCTCTTTATTTTGCACTAGTCGTAATTTTTGTATCTACAGTTATTCTTACGCAATTTATAAGTAATGCTGCTTCGGTTGCTTTGATTTTGCCTGTTGCTATTGAATTCTCAAATGTTTTAGAAATTTCACCAAGCGCTTTAATAATGCTTGTTTTATTCGGTGCAAGTCAATCTTTCTTGACTCCAATGGGTTATCAAACAAATTTAATGGTTTATGGTCCTGGAAGATATAGATTTTTTGATATCGCAAAATACGGAGCTGGATTAACACTTATAATGTCATTTACTGTGCCAGCATTGATAATTTTAAATTACGGGTAATATCGTGAAATTCCCATTCTCAATTTATAAGTTAAAAGATGCTTACAAAAAGCTATCTGTACCTCAATTTACTATTGTTACAGGCTTTTTTATTATTTGCCTTGGAACTTTAATTTTGAGCTCTCCATTATGTTCATCTTCAAAGGTTGGTTTGTGGGAAGCTTTTTTTACATCTACTTCTGCAATAACCGTCACTGGTTTAACTATAATAGACATTGGTGTTGATTTAAATTTCTTTGGCCAAGTTTTCTTAGCTTTTATGCTTTTATCAGGTGGTTTAGGATTAATGGCCATTACAACATTTTTACAAGGGTTTGTTGTAAAGGGGGCAAAGCTAAGAACTAGATTAGATAAAGGAAAGACTTTAGATGAATTTGGAGTTGGAGGAATTGGTCGAACTTTTCAAAGTATTGCTATTACTGCGATTAGTATTATATCCTTGGGTGCAATTGTCTTATATTCTTTTGGATTTGTAGACATTCAAAATAATTGGGAAAGACTATGGTCCTCGATTTTTCACAGCATTTCTGCATATAACAATGCAGGATTTTCGTTAATGTCAAATAGTCTTCAAGACTATAGAACAAATTATTTGGTTAATAGTGTTTTTGTTTTTCTCATTGTTATGGGTGGATTGGGTTGGCGGGTTATTGATGATATTTGGAGTCATAAAAAAAATCTTTCTTATAAGAAATTAAGCCTTCATTCCAGACTAGTTATTAGGACAAGTTTGTCTCTAATATTCTTCGGATCATTAGGATTCTTTATCACTGAATCATTGCTAAATAGTCAATTTTTTAATGATTTAAATTTGTTTGAACGGTTAATGTCATCTATCTTCGAAACAGTTAGTGCTAGAACTGCAGGCTTTACAAATTTTCCGATTTCTTTGAACTCCATCTCAGATACGGGCCTCTTATTATTAATGACGCTTATGTTTATTGGAGCAAGTACAGGAGGTACTGGTGGAGGCATAAAAACAACTACATTTATTGCTTTGATGGCTGCAACTAGATCAACTTTAAGAGGTCAGAAAGATGTAATTATTAGCAATAGATTAATTTCAGATAAAGTTATTCTAAAGGCAGTTGGAATCACAGTTGGATCTTTGCTTTTTGTTCTTTTAATGGCAATGTTGCTTAGTACAACTAATACTTTTGTTAAAAAAGAATCATTCACATTCCTAGAAATTCTGTTTACTTGCATATCTGCATTTGCAACAGTTGGTTTTGATATTGGTTTAACCGCAAAATTAAATCATTTTGGTCAATTTATTCTTATTGTGGGTATGTTTGTGGGCAGACTTGGGATCCTTTTGCTTTTAAGTGCACTTTGGCAGGCTCTTTATAAGAGTAGAATAGATAGACAAAAGAGAATTGGCTATCCTAGGGCTGATCTATATGTTTAGAATTGACTGAGTTTTATTATGGCTGATTGGTGGCAGTGGTCTCAAAAGAGAGAAAATGAAGCACTCACTTTTGCTGTTGTCGGCGTTGGAAGATTTGGAACCGCAGTTTGCAGAGAACTTATTAGTAATGGTGCTGATGTTTTGGCTGCGGATTATTCGGAAAAAGCTATTGATGATTTAAGGCAATTAGAACCTTCGATAGAAGCGAGAGTTGTAGATTGTACTGATGAAGAGTCTATGAAGGAATCGGGAATTCTTGAAATGAATACTGTTGTAGTGGGTATAAGTGAACCTATTGAAGCAAGTATAACTACAACTCTTATTGCTAAGGATAGTGAAGGTAGCAAAGTTAAAAGAGTAATAGCGAGAGCTACTAGTGACTTGCACGAAAAAATGTTAAAAAGAGTAGGTGCAGATAAAGTTGTTTTCCCATCTAGGATGCAAGGAGAAAGATTAGGTTTAGAACTAGTAAGACCAAACCTAATCGAAAGATTGGAACTAGATAATCAAACTGGTATAGATGAAATAACTGTTCCGGAGGAGTTTATTGGAAGATCATTAAGAGATTTAAATTTGAGGAAAAATTATTTAGTAAATGTTCTTGCTGCAGGACCTGCTGAAGAGCTAACAGTTAATCCTCCAGCAAAATATATTTTGGAAAGAGGAAATATTTTGGTAGTTATGGGTAAAACTGTAGATTTACAGAAATTGCCTCAAAATTAATTATTTTTAATCAGATTTTTTATAATATCTAATTCTTTGGGGAGCTCTTTTTAATCTTCTGACGCTTTGTTTTTCAAGTTCATCTCTGAATTTATCAGTATTTAAATTATTTTCTGAAACAGGTGATTTACTTTCTTTTTCGAAATATTTTTTTATACCCTCTTGTATTAACACTTTTGCCATATTACTTACTGTCCTAGATTCATTATCGGCCAAAATAGTTAATTGCTCACATATTAATTCTGGAAGAACTACTTGAATTCTGGGGGATTTAGGCTTCCCATTAGTTGAGTTTTGGCGGGTAGCCATGAGTCAAAGTTGATAACTGTTACTTATTAGTATACACAGTTAGTCAAGGATACTATCTTTGTGTATATTATTAGTAAGGAAATTTATGTCCGTATCAATTAATTGTTTTATTGTCCCATGAAAAATTCAAGAAAAATTGATTCTCCTAAAAGGTCGATAATTGATAAACCGAAAAAAAGATTACTTAATTCTGATTCTCACGATAATGAAAATAGTGACGTTTTGGTGTCAGCTGTAATTAGTCCATATTTGTTAACTCATCTGCACCATATTCTTCAGCAGTCTGAGTATTATGCCCAAAAAGATGGTAGAAAATCTCACGCAGCTAACTTTGCGAAACTTAGAAAAGTTTTATGTTTAGATGCAAGAAGTATGGCAGATGCCTCTGCAAAAGAGATAAAAGATGTGGATAATGATTTATCTAATAATAAATTTAATGAAAAAAATGTAGCTTGAAGTAATAATCTATTAATAAATAGATTTTAAAACCATGTCCAGTAATGCTGAAAAGCTCTATAAGTTAATAGCCAACGATTCCAAAAAGAAACAAAGTTTGTTTATGACAGCCTTAACTAATCCCAAAAAAGCCTTAGATAAAATATGCGATATTGGCAATGAGTTAAATATTTCTGTGACTAAAGAAGAGGTTATTGAATATTTGAGTACTATTGATGATGAGGCAACTAAAATGTGGTTAATCAAGGCTCGGGGAGGTCTTTAGGAAAAGGTTTCGAATAATTATTATTTGGATTAGGAATAGGTTTTATTCTTTTGTTGTAGCCACCTCCACCAGCTAAAGTCCAAAAGAACCAATAACTTGGGATTGCGAGAGCTGCAGCTATGAAAATCACTACAATTTGTTCTATTCTTTTCATGATTTAATTTTATTCCACAAAATATTTTTTAGTAAATAAGCCACAGATTTTGTAAATTCTATTTTAAAACAGTGATTAGATTTGAAAGTGTAAGCAAAATTTATTCTACAGATGTTGTTTTAAAAAATATTAGTTGGGAGATTAAGAAAGGAGAAAAAGTTGGCTTAGTTGGTTCTAATGGTGCAGGTAAATCAACCCAATTTAAGATTTTAATTGGAGAGGAAGAGCAAACAAGTGGAACGATCATCAAAGAGGGAAATCCTAAAATTGCCCATTTAAAGCAAGAGTTTGATTGTAATTTGAATTTTTCAGTGAGACAGGAATTAGAAAGTTCTTTTAAAGATATACAAATTGTTGCCATTAAACTTTTAGAAATTGAGAATAAAATGAAATCGTTGGATATAAAAAAAAATTCCGATGAACTTGAAATTTTTGTCAATCAACTCGCAAAATATCAAGCAAAATTTGAAGCTTTAGGTGGTTATAAAATGCAATCTGATGTAGAAAAAATATTACCAAAATTGGGCTTTTCTATAGAAGATGCTGATCAATTAGTTGGCAATTTCTCAGGTGGTTGGCA
The DNA here is from genome assembly GCF_017696315.1 of Prochlorococcus marinus XMU1412. Classification (NCBI taxonomy): domain Bacteria; kingdom Bacillati; phylum Cyanobacteriota; class Cyanophyceae; order Synechococcales; family Prochlorococcaceae; genus Prochlorococcus; species Prochlorococcus marinus. The sequence continues at coordinate 93,680 of NZ_JAAORJ010000001.1, forward strand.
GATGAAAGTTGCACTTGGAAAAATAATCTTACAAAAACCTGATTTACTTTTACTGGATGAACCAACCAATCATTTAGATTTAGAAACTATTTTTTGGTTGGAAGAATATCTATCATCGCTCAAAATTGCTGTGATTATAATTAGCCATGATAGATATTTCTTAGATAAATTATGTAAAAAAATAATTTTTGTAGATAGAGGAACATCTGAAACATACAATGGGAACTATTCTTTTTTTGTCGAACAGAAATCTTTGAATGAAGAATCACAAAATAAGGCATATCAATTACAACAAAAAGAAATTGAGTTACAGAAGAGGTATATAGATAGATTTAGAGCTAGTGCAACTAGAAGTTCTCAAGCAAAGAGTAGAGAAAAACAATTAAAAAAGATTTCTAAAATTGAGTCTCCCATAGCAAAATCAAAAAGTCCTGTTTTTAATTTTCCAGAGTGCCCTCGCTCAGGAAAATTAGTTCTAAATATCAAAAATTTGTCTCATAGTTTCGAGGATAAAATTCTTTTTTTAGATATTAATTTAAAGATTTCTTCTGGGGAGAAAATAGCAATATTGGGACCTAATGGCTGCGGCAAATCTACATTGCTTAAAATTATTATGAAAAAAATATCTCCTGAAATTGGAGACATTAATCTTGGTAAACATAATATAATTACTAGCTACTATGAACAGAATCAGGCTGAAGCACTTTCATCTGACGAAAGGGTTATTGATTTAATATGTAATAAGTCTCCAGAATGGTCCCAAAAAAAAGTTAGAACATTTTTAGGGGGTTTTGGCTTTCAAAATGAAACTGTTTTTAAATATATTAAACAACTCAGTGGGGGAGAAAAGGCAAGATTAGCATTAGCGCTCATGATTATTAATCCTAGTAATTTCCTTCTTTTGGACGAACCAACTAATCATTTGGATCTGCAATCTAAGGAAAACTTAGAATTAGCAATTAAAAATTATAAAGGTTCATTATTAATCATTTCTCATGATCGGTATTTTATTTCAAAGGTTGCAAATAGAATTATTGAAATTAAAGATTCAAAGTTATTTTCATATGATGGTAATTACGAATATTTTTTAGAAAAAACTCAAAGCCAAAAAATTTGATTACTTTTAATAAAATTTACAATTGGCTAAGTAAGATCACTCATTTATCTTTACATAGTTTACCGTCCTTGATTAATCTTAAAAATACAAAAATAGGTTTTAATAATTTAAATGAAAAATTACGATTTCCAAGAAAAACATCTTCAAATTTCTGATCCTATTGAAAGTTATTTTGAATGCATTACTTCCTGCGATATAAGGGATGGTGGATGTATTTCTAGATGTGTGGAAATACTTAAACGGAATGAAAATTAAATTTTTAGTTATTTTGTAGATTAGTAATATCAGTTGGTATTACTTTTAATTTAATAAATTTATTTTTACGCTTCAATAATATAGTTGCTTGTTTTTTGATACCATTTTTACTAATTTGTTCTATTACGTCTGATGCGGTTTCAATATCTTTATTGCCTATTTTAATTAAAATATCATCTATTTTGATTCCACTTTTTTCAGCTGGACTGTTCGGTACTACATATCCAACTTTTACGACATTATTTTTTCTCTCAGAAATACTTTCTTCTATTAGGCTAATTCCAATCATAGGATGTATTACTTTCCCATTGTTTAAAAGTTGATAGGCAATTTCCTTAGCTTTATTAATTGGGATTGCGAAACTTAAACCCGCTCCTGGGCCTGATCTTATCAACGTATTAATACCAATTACTTCTCCATCGCTATTCAATAGTGGACCTCCAGAATTGCCAGGATTAATAGCAGCATCAGTTTGTATCAGTTCAAGTTTTTTATCATATATTCCTAATTGAGTTACGTTTCTATTTAGATTACTAATAATACCAAGCGTAACTGTGTTTTCCAGTCCGAATGGATTCCCAACTGCTATAGCCCAATCACCAACATTAATCTTTGAAGAATCGCCCAATTTTGCTTTTGGCCAAGGCCCTCTCCCTTCAATCTTTAGCACAGCTAAATCAGTAAAAGAGTCTTGGCCTATCAGTTTAGCATTTAATTTTTTGCCATTGGTTAAACCTACAATTACCTTATCTGATCCATTCACTACATGAGCATTGGTCATTACAAGTCCATCTGCAAATATAAATCCACTGCCTTGGTTTTGCTCTATCCTTGGTCGATTTTCGTTAGGCAAATCTAATCCAAAAAATCTTTCAAAATATGGGTCTAGAAATAGTTGAGAATTTCTTGGAAAATTTCTTTTTTTAACATATCTTTGCGTATCAATTGTGACCACAGCTGCACCGGTTCTTTCTACAGCTTTAGTTATAAAAGATTTGTTCGAATATAAATTAACTTCATTAATTTTTGGTTTACTTAATTGTTGCGATATGACTTTTGCAGGATATCTAATGCCCACTGTAATTAATGAGGTGATTAGTAATAGATTTTGGATGTCTCTTTTCAATTTTGATTTTTTTATGTTCTTCGAGAGATTTAATACACCATATAAGTGTAATTTAAATATACCTACTAATTAAATTTATTGAATCAAGAGAATAATTTAATAACTTAAAGTAGCTAAATTTCTTTTTTTCGGGCTATGATGTTAAAAATAAAACTAACTAATTTATAAGTTCGATGACTATCCTATTTCCAATAATATATTCTGCAGCCTTAACTTATTTAGTTTGGAAAGCATTTAAAGTTATGTCTAATGGCTGGGGTATATCCGATAATAAAAATCAACGATTGAGTACTTCCAGTTTTAAACAAAAAAAGTACACAATACATCCAGAACTTTTAGATAAATCAGGAAATATAACAGAAGAGGAGCTACTAACAGTGAGATTTTCTAATGACAATGACTCTACATTAGAAGAAAAAGGTTCAACAACTGATTAATCAAACTATATCTAAGGAAAAAAATTGGAATTAAGAACAAAAATTGTCTCAGCAGTAATAAGATCACTCAAGTTACCACCAAGGTTTCGTTTAAGAATGGTTAAAGAAGATCCAGTGAGACTTGAACTAAGTCTTACTCCTTCTTACGGTAAAAATCCAGTAATTGTTGGTATAGTTGAATCTTTAGACTTAGTCGCTCGAAGAGATAGAGAAGGTAGACTACCCAGAGATCTTCAAGGGACTTGGGATTGGACAGTAAGACATGGAAAAGTTAGTACAGGAGGTTGGAATCCTATGTTAAAAGAGGCATTGCAAACAATGTTTGATACAGGATTGCCAGCTATTGTATTCGAGGAGTTAACTGGAGATGAGTATCGACCTGTTGATGGTGTAAGACATGTTAAATAAATAATTAATTTTTTATCATAAATTCTTCCTTAAAACGTTAAAATAGCTTGATAGATAACCTAGTTAATTATGAATAATGACAATCAACCAAGATTTGGGTTCGTAAATTTCGCAGAAACTTGGAATGGCCGTATGGCAATGATGGGTATTTTGATTGGGCTTGGTACTGAATTAATTACTGGACAAAGTATTCTTCGACAAATTGGAATAGGCTAGTATTCTACTTAATTTCTTCTGCTTCCACTTCAATGGTACTTTCACTAGGCTTTTTATTTAATTGATTTTTCTTACTTATATTCTCTAAATCTGCACCGCAATTCATGCAGGTTTCACTTAAACCTAATGATATTGCCCCACAATTGTTGCATGTATTAATTTTAGATTTGTAAGAGTTAAAACCCATAAACACTAAAACTAATAATAGAAGAGGAATTAAAAATAAAAGAAGTAGGATATTTCCAACAAAGCTAATGAAAAAGTTAAATCCAAAAATTGGAATAACAATGAGTATGATTAATGAGTAGGTAAGAAGATTTTTATTAGCTTTTAGAAAATAATTCACCTTAGTTATCCTTATCTATAATTTCTTTTTTTATTTACTAAGGTCATACTAGCAATTACTACGCTCCAACATTGTCCAAAATATAAAATTACTCCTAATAGCCATACCCACAAAGTAAGTACAAGAAAACCTCCAATAAAACCATATGCTTGAAATCTTACTCCAAGTGAGAGAATACTTTTACTTACTGCTAGGTTCAAAGTGGTTAGGCCAATTCCAATAAGAAAAGATCCGGGTAAAAGTGGTTTCAATGGAACTTTTCTACTAGGTAAAAGTGCTTGTAATAAAAGAGCCATTAAAGAAAAGCCAATTAGTGGTATTGCAAACTGACCAACCTGTAATAGCGGCAACTTTAATAATAAATCTGAAATAAGATTATTAGATTTTGAAAGATTTTCTAAAACGTTACTTGGTATCATCCTAAGATTTGCACTAATTTGATCTAGTACCATTAGAAAACCAATAAAGAATACTATTAAAAAGGCTTCAACTCTATTTCGGAGAAACTTCGAAGCTTGCACTCTCCAAGCAGCATTAACTTTTTTAGAAGGAATTTCGTCCTCCCAAAGCCTATCCGAACCTCTTTGAAGAGATAGATATGCATTTCCTGCGGTAAAAAGCAGAAACATAGCCCCAAGAATACCTGCTCCAAAACCTTGATCTATCAAATTAAATAAAGTTGTCTCTACTAACTCAACTACTGAAGGAGGTAAAAGCTGAGCAGCAATGGCAATTATTTGTTGATCTAATCCTTCTTGTTTCCCTAGGAACCATGAAGCTATTGAAAGAGAAATTAGAAGGATGGGAAAAAATGATTGAAGTGTGTAGTATGCAAATGCAGCGCTTAAATCAACACAATCAGATTTGCTCCATCGCTCACAAGCTCCCCATAAACTTTTCAGTATCCATGTTGAACTTCTCTGCATATTAATTTTCTTCAAATATTTTATTTATTTACTTAATTTTTATTGTATCTGATTAAGAAATTTTTCAAGCAATTTTTTATTTATGATGCAACTATTTTTCTAATAATAAATTGCCCCATGGCTTTAAAATTTCAAATTTTTCTATAGATCTACAAGCAATTAATGGAAAATTAACATCGCTCAAGTCTTCTCCTGAAACTAAATTTAAAGGATCTTTTTCTAACCACTCTAAAGAACAATTGAGTTCTTCTAAGAGTAGCCAGGCGGCTGCAATATCCCATATCTTTGGGGTTGATTCTATTGCACCGAAAGTTTGTCCCATCGCTACACTCGTAAGATTTAAACTCGATACACCTAGGAGTCTGATTTTGCCAGGAAATACTGAGTTTGGTTTTTTTTGTAAAATTTTTATTGATCTACTACATAAAGAAATGCATTCACTTTGAAGATTATTTTGGCTAGGATCTATTTTCTTGTTATTCAACCAAACCCCTTTACCTTTAATTGATACAAACTTTTTTTTCAATGTAGGAATTATTAAAAAAGAAGATTGTGGTTTACCATCAACGAACCTTGCCACAGATATAGACCAGTAAGGAATACCGGCAGCAAAATTTGTTGTCCCATCGAGTGGATCGACCACCCAGTAAGCTTTTGAATTTGGAATTAATTTTTGCCCTTCTTCACTAAGGACGCCTTCACCTGGAGCTATTGAAGCTAAGCCATCTACGATTGTTTTGTCACTCCATAAATCACAACTTGTTAATAATGATCCATCTGCTTTATTGCTGGCGCTAATATTTCCAAAATCTTTTGTTTGTCGTTGACTAACCAATTCAAATAAAGAATCTAATTCACGTAGTTGCTTATTGGTTAAATTTAGTGGATTCATATTTATAAATTGCAAATAGACTCTGTATCTCTAATTTTAGTATTATTACTACCCAAACAATTTTTACTTTTATCAAGGAAAGTTAATCTTTCTAATTCATCAACATTCAGATTGTAATTATATATTGCATTAATATTTTTTGATTTCGCATTACTTAATTCACTTTGCCTAATAAGAACATCTTTTAAAGTTGATATTCCCACATCATATCTAAGTCTAGAAAGTCTTACAGATTCTTTACTAGAGTCAATTTCTTTAAGAGAAGAGATTATTTTTTCTTCATTTAATTTAAGATTTAAATAAGCTTTACTAATACTTGTGGTTAAAACATTTTTTAGATTTTCATAAGCAAATTTTTCGGATTCTGCATCTGCTATTTTTGATTTGTAGGAGTTCTTATTTTGTCCGCCATCAAAAATACTCCATGCAAAATTTAGACTTATGGTATTTGTATAATTAGATCCAGATTTTGCAGAGTCGATATTAGTTGTAAGAGAGTCCCCCTTTGAAAATGTACTAGATAATGAATTACTAATATAGATATTTGGCTTATTTTGAGCTAAAAAGCTCTCTGCTTGGTTCTTTTTGATTGATTTTTGAAGAATCAGGTTTTTTAAGGAAAGATTTTTATCCAAACCCTCATTAATATTCTTATTCAATTTATGATTCCAAAACCCTATAAGATTTTGTTCTTTATTAGTTTGGAAATCGCCCTTAATATTAAGAATCTCTTTAAGAGAAATTTTATTAATTTCATGTTCTATTTTCTTTTCATTAAGTAATTGTTGATCTCGAGATAATTGAGCTTCTGCTTCAAGAACTTCAAATTTTGTACCAATTCCAGCATCTAGCTTCGCTTTAGCATTTTCTAAACTTGTAATTGATAAATCAAGTGTGAATTTTTTATTTTGAATATCTTGAGATGACTTTTTGTATTTGTGATATCTGATTCTTGCTTCTTGAATTAAATCTTTTTTCTTAATTTCGTAATTATTTTCTGCAATTTTGTAATTTGTTTTGGCAATTTTAATTTCAAATCCTTTTAGCGGGGCAATTACATCCCATTTTATATTCAAGGAGGGGTTAGCCGTAAATTGTGATGTTTTTAAAGTAGATGAATTGCTACTGTACTTTTTACTTACGACATATTTTGGTAACCCATTGGCTTGAAAATCTAAGGATGGGTATCTTTGGGCAATTTGACTGGAAAGATTAAAGCTTGCAGAGGCTACTTGGTTTTGTAATGATTTTAATTCATTATTATTTAATATAAGTTTTTCTATTTCTTGATAATCAACAAAAGTAATATTTGATTTTTCTTCTAAAACATTATCAATGTAATTTTTTATTTCGCTCGATAGAACATTCAAGGTATTCATACTTAGAGTAAGCGGAAATAATAAGAAAGGATTTATTACTCTTCTAAGCATGTTTTATAGTTTCGAAAATATTCGATTAACCAATCAAAGTATTAATAATATCATTTGAATCATCAAGAACGTGAATTTTAGTATTTATTTGATTCTCAACTTCTTGAATATTTTTATCATCTAAAAATAAATCAGTATTAATTTTTAACATAATAGATGGTATATAAACAGCTTCTCCTAAATCCTTATTTTTAAGCCCGTAAATTAGATCTTCTCCAGTAAGAAGACCTGTAACAACTTGATCTTGACCCCAATAAATACTTGGCAAACCATATAAATTAATTGTTAATCCATTAATTAAGTTTAATTTCTTAACCGTAGGAATTAGGGCTTCATAAACTAATTTACCAACAATCCAACTAACTTTTTTTGGCTTTTTTACTTTTTGGGGCAGGTCTTGAGTCTTCTCTCTTAATGCTTCTAGAAAGTTTCTAATAGTTCCAACTCCATTAGATTCTTGTGGCATATTTTCGTAGCTTTTGTAACTAGGTAAATTTGTACCAGCAATTAAATACCATTCGTCTGCTAGCCAACAAAAACGAGTCCCAAGAGTAATTTGTAGAGAGGTTTGAATTCTCTCTACTTGTTTAATAGTTTTTTTTGCGTATTCAGGGCTGATTGATTTCAATCCATCATTTTCAGGTCTAAATTTTGTAAGTCCTACAGGAACTATTGCCACTGACAGTACTGTTTGAGAGGTTTTTTTGTAGAATTCAGCAAGTTGCAAAATTGATTTCTCAAGAATATCCCCATCATTTATATCTGGACACACAACAATTTGAGCATGTATTTGAATAGAGTTTTTTTCAAACCAAGAAATTTGATCAAGTATCATTCCTGCTTTTTTATTTTTTAATAATTTTTCTCTTGTGGCGGGATCAGTAGCATGAACTGAAATAAAAAGTGGGGATAGTTTTTGCATAGCAATCCTTTCCCAGTCTTCTTTTTTTAAATTCGTGAGAGTTAAATAAGAGCCATATAGGAAACTTAATCTATAATCATCATCTTTTATATATAGGCTTTTTCTTTTACCACTTGGCTGTTGATCAATAAAACAAAATGGACATCGATTATTGCATTGCTTGATTGAATCAAATAATGCATCTTTAAAATTTATACCTAAATTGACGTCTTGATCTTTTTCAATGTTTATATTGTGAATCTCATGATTTTTATCTAAAACTGATATGTCTAAAATTTCTTCACTAATCAGAATCTGATAATCAATTAAATCTCTTGGTTTTTTCCCATTAATACTAATAATTGAATCACCTGATTCAAATCCTATTTCTTCAGCAATAGAATTAGCTTCAATACTTTCAATTTCTGCAGGGTTTATTTTATAAGTAATATTAGGAACTAAAAGATCAATGGGATCTTCCGTGTAATTAATTTCTTGCCACACAATTTAAGGCCAAATACTCTTATTTATATTTATTCTAAACTTATATATGACTCAAAGTGTATTAAATACTTTTAAAAAACTAAAGATAGGTGTGAAATTATGGGCCTTTTATTTATTAAAATATGGCATTCGCAGTTTTCTAAAACACGATTTAGATTAATCAAAATAACCTTTTTCATTGAAAGAATTAATTACAAAAAATTTAGAAGTAAAAGATAAATTCAACTATGAATCCCATAAGACAGTTGATTCATATGAAAATAGTTTTTTATCAAATCCTATATCTTTAAGATTGTGGTCTTCTTTTTTTGTAATTTTACCTATTTTTGTTCAAGCACCTTGGGTTAGATTAGAACCAATAAGTGCTCTTTGTTTTACTTTTGTGATTGTCTTAGTGGCAATTGTTTTGAATCAGAAAGGATCAAATAAGTGGTTTATTGTCAGTTCATTATTACTTGGTATATCAGGTAGTTGGCTTGGTGGATGTTTGTTCTGGGGATGGTTAAGCCCATTTCCTATCCTACACATACCTGTTGAAGCTGTAGTTCTCCCATTAGCTTTAATTGGATTTGGTACTAATTGGAAAATAGGTTCAAGTTTTTATATCTCTTCTTTATTTGGAACCGCAGTTACCGACATTACAATATTTTTAATCGGAATCATGGACCAATGGAGGCAGGTAATTACAGCAGATTCTGAAAATGCACCCATGATTCTTCAAAAAACTTCAGAGAGTCTTATTCAAATAAAATCATTATCCATTATCATTTTTGTTGCTCTTATACTTTGGTTTATTTCAAAAGAAATTTTAGATTCTGGCACAATTAATACTACTAGTGGTAAAGCACTCTTAGTTTCTGGTTACGTAATTCAAACGACATTAATTGTTGATGGTATTTTTATCGTTTTAGCAATTCTACAACCAACTTTTAGTGGCTTGGTTTAATGTTAAGGCCTCCATTTTCGCAAGAACCGATACCAATAAATAATTGGGATGTAATCGTTATAGGCGCTGGAGCTGCTGGCCTTATGACTTGTCTTGAATTGCCCTCAAATTTAAAAGTGCTTCTTTTAAATAGAAATACTAGTAAGGTATCTTCCAGTAGATGGGCTCAAGGAGGAATTGCATCTGTTGTTAGACAAGATGATTCATTTGATCTTCATGCTGAGGATACTTTAAAAGCAGGTGATGGACTATGTGATGTTCAAGCTGTAGAAATGCTTGTTAAAGATGCCCCAGGCTGTGTAGAAAGGTTGCAGAATTTAGGGATGATTTTTGATCAAAGTTCTGATCAACTAGCTACTACCTTGGAAGCAGCCCATTCACGAAGAAGAGTCTTACATGTTAAAGATCGTACTGGAAGAGCATTAGTAGAAGTTCTAGAAGATCATATTGAGAATCAAAAAAATATTCTTCACTGCAGGGGTGTAAGAGTAACTGAACTTCTCATTGAACATCAAGAATGTAGAGGAGTTCAGGTTCTTGATGGAGCAAATTTATACTGGATTAAATCTAGAGCTGTTGTTTTGGCTACAGGTGGGGGTGGGCACTTATTTACAAATACAACTAATCCTGCTCAATCCTCTGGTGAAGGGATTGCTCTTGCATGGAAAGCAGGAGCTGCTATCGAAGATTTAGAGTTCGTGCAATTTCATCCAACAGCTTTAAAATTTTATGGTGCACCTTGCTTCTTAATATCTGAGGCACTTAGAGGGGAAGGAGCGATTTTAATTGATAAAAATGGTGAAAGTCCAGTTAAAAATCTTGAAAATCGTGATCTAGCTACTAGAGATCAGGTAAGTAGAGCAATTATGAAAAATATGCATGATAATAATGTAGATCATGTTGGCTTAGACCTGCGGTATATTGACCCAGAAAAAATTGTAGAGCGCTTCCCTACGATCTTAAGTCGATGTCAGGATTATGGCGTTAACCCTTTAAATGAGGTTATTCCCGTAGCTCCTGCAGCTCATTATTGGATGGGAGGTATTAAAACTGATCTAAATGCATGTTCAACAAGAAAAGGATTATATGCTGTTGGAGAAGTGGCTTCTACAGGTGTGCATGGTGCTAATAGACTTGCAAGTAATTCACTGATGGAGTGTCTTGTTTTCGCAAGAAAAATGTCTTCAATTGTTTTGAATGACCTTTCTAAATTTGAAAAATTTGATAGATCATTTCAAAAGTTAGATATTGAAGATCCTAAAGAAGATCAAATTTCTATAATTGCCGAAAAAATTGATGAACTAAGAAAATTATGTTGGTTAAATTTAGGTGTATCTAGAAATAAGGTAAATATGAGTAAATTTTTAAATTACATTCAAAATGACATAAATAAATTAAATAAAAATGATTTACTAAATAGTCTTGAAAAAATAAAATTTGATCAAAAAATAAAACTTAGTGAACGCAATAGAAGAGCATTAAATCTTTTACTTGATTTAAAGAATAGACAAATAACCACCATAACTTTATTAAAAGCTTGTCTATTTAGAGAAGAAAGTAGAGGAGGACATTATAGAGATGATTTCCCTGATAAAGATAAAAATTGGGAATGCCATACTAGACAACAGTTAGATCAAAAAATTCAAAAAAGATTTATTAAAAATTAAGATCTCCCTGATAGTCTGTTTTTGTTGCTAGTTCATTTAACTCACGCGTACCACTAATAATTTCTCCATTTATTTCCCATGAGGGAAATCCACTGATTCCTTTCGTTTGGCAGAGCTCATACTCATTTTCTTTTCCATCTTTAGCACATTCAATTACTCTTAATTCTTTAACTGCTTCCTGACCAAATAATTGTTTCTGATCGTGGCAATGCGGACACCAGTATGCACTATACATAACGATATTGTTTTCACTTAAAAATTTTGCAAACTTTACCTTCTGGGGAGAGCTTGAAGTGGTAATAATTGGCGATACATTTTCAGTGGGGTTTGCAACATCAATAGCATTAGAGGGGTCAACGTTTGTTGACCAAATTAGGCCCCCCAGCAGGACACTAATGGCTACAATGAAACCTCTAAAAATCATAGGTTCTCTACTTTCGAACTTTGCTCCAATCATAGAAATAATAAAGATAGAAAACGATAAAATTGCTGAAAGTATACAAAAAAAGCAATATGCCTGAATCTTAAAAAACATTATATTTATCAATAAAAAGCTAAATGTTGATGACGCACAAGAAATTAGAAATACTAACCACCATAAAAACTTATTTAGTTTTTCTTTCGGGGAAAATAAATTAAGCGAGAGTATTACTGTGATAACTAATATTGATAAATATGTTATGAATCCAGCTAATGAGAGAGGTATATTAACTTGATTATTTTCAAATAAAGTACCCCAAGGACTATTTAAAACTGTTTCACAACCATTTTGTATACCTGGGCATGAAAGCGAAGTAAATAATCCCCAGTTTTTTAAAGTAATCGAACCTGTATCAACTATGCCTATTGTGCTAAGTATTGCGATTATGATTTTTGGCCATTTTAAATCTTTTTTATTTCTTCTGTTTAAAGTCTTAAGGGCCATATAAAAAGAAAGTTTGTTATTTACATTATCTATCCTAATATTATCTTGGCATGAGAGTTATATACGAAATGCTGTTTTAATCTTTTAATTCTTATTTTTCAACTTGTGAAACAAAATAGTCTCAATGTAAAAGAAAAAAAACTATCTAAGATTGCATTCAGTCATGTTGGTTGTGAGAAAAATCTTGTTGATACTGAACATATGCAGGGCTTATTAGATAAAGAGGGTTATCAAGTTGACAGCAATATAAATGATGCAAATGTTGTTGTTGTAAATACTTGCAGTTTTATTGAAACAGCTAGAGAAGAATCTATTAGAAAAATTCTAGAATATACAAACCAAGGAAAGGAAGTAATAGTTGCAGGCTGTATGGCTCAGCATTTTAAAGATGAGCTTATAAAAGAAATACCTGAAATAAAAGGTTTGGTTGGAACCGGAGATTATCAAAAGATAGCCAAGGTCTTAGACAGAGTAGAAAAAGGGGAAATCGTTAATGAAGTTTCAAAAATACCGGAATTTATTGCAGATGAGGAAATGCCTCGTTTTGTAGATAAAAATAAATTTGTTGCTTATCTTCGCATTGCTGAAGGCTGCAACTATAATTGCGCTTTTTGTATTATTCCTAAGTTGAGAGGTCCTCAAAGAAGTAGAACGATAGAATCTATTGTTTCAGAAGCCAAAAGTCTTGCAAAAAAGGGTATTCAAGAAATCATATTAATTAGTCAAATAACAACTAATTATGGTCAAGATATTTATGGAAAACCATCATTAGCCAAACTTTTGAATGAGCTTTCTAAAGTTCCAATTCCTTGGATAAGGATACATTATGCTTATCCAACAGGTTTAACTGATGAAGTTATTAGAGCTTTCAAAGATTCAAAGAATATAGTTCCTTACTTTGATTTGCCACTTCAGCATAGTCATCCAGATGTGTTGAAGAGTATGAATAGACCTTGGCAAGCGTCTTTGAATGAATCAATTTTGGAGAAAATTAGAGAAGAAATTCCATCTGCTGTATTAAGAACTAGTCTTATTGTTGGTTTCCCAGGAGAAAAAAAAGAACATTTTGAACATCTTCTCGAATTTTTGGATAGGCACAAATTTGATCATGTTGGAGTTTTTATTTTTTCTCCTGAGGAAGGAACTGCAGCTTTTCATCTGCCAAATAAAGTATCTCCAGAGGTTGCAGAGGCAAGAAAAGATAATGTTATTTCAGTTCAACAAAATATCTCTAAAGGAAAAAATCAGACATATGTTGGTTCAAAAATGAAGATTTTGGTAGAACAAATATCTGATAATAACGAATTAATTGGTCGGTCCTACAATTTCGCGCCTGAAATTGACGGTACTGTAATTTTATCTGTTAAGGAGAAAATTGATTTGAAAAATTATATTGGGAAATTTGTTGAAGCAAATATTTCTTTTGCTGATGAATATGATTTATATGGAGAGACTATTAAAATTTTTTAGTTTTATATTAATTTAACTGCTCTTAATAGCTTATCTAATGCGAAAGCAGCTCCCAAACCAAAACCAATAAATGCAAAATAGAAAATGATGTTCATTAATTTTTTTATTTTTATTTAATTTAACATCAGATGAAAAGATTAGATTTTTTCGTTTAATTTCTTAATCTTGGATATATGGTAATTTTTTGTATAAACATTCTTCTGCTTTTTGTAGTTCCCGGCCTAAATATAGAGCATGATCGAATCTTGTTATTAAGTCATTTCTTTCTTCAGTGATCAATATTCCAAGTTGTTTCGCACTAATTCCTTCAAAAACTTCATTACAAACTCTTTTATTTTGAGAGTCGCATTTGATTGGCTCATTTGTTTCTGGGTCAAGCGCATATCCGTCATCATTAATATTATTTAGAAAGTGCTCTAAAATTATTTTATTTTCTTCTAAATCTACCTTTATAATGAAATAACCGTTTGGATCTAAGTCTATATATCGGTTGGATAGATTATTATCAATCTTTTTTTTTTCATCTAAACTTTGACTTGAATCCATTTTGGGAATTTAATTTCTAACTATATTACTAATATAATCTTTGGTAAAGCCGAATAATTTTTTATTTAAAGGGTATAGATTTATTTTCAAAATCAATCTCCATCTCGGTTTGTTTGTTAACTTCATTTAGCCAAGGACTAATTATATTTTCCATATTTTTGTCAAACCACTTATGCAAGCTAATTGTGCTTTTTGCAAAAAAACCCCTCCGTCTTTTATGTTTACCACCCGCTCCAGGATCAAACAAATGGATACTATTTTTTATTGCCCATTCAATTGGCTGGTAATAGCATAATTCAAAATGTAAATTAGATATTTCTTCTTGACTACCCCAATATCTACCCCATAAGTTGTTTTGATTTTTAACGCACATCGACATGGCAAAAATTTCATTTGAATCATGTTTTGATGCACTAAAAAGTAAAAGATTTTTTTTATTATCAACCAGTGTTTCGAAAAATGTAGATGTTAGATATTTACTTCCCCAAACTCCCCACCTCGAGCAATGCTGTTCATAAAAATTATGCATTTTTTTTAGGATTTCTTGGTTGATATTATCTTCATTAAAAATTTCTACTTTAATATGTTGTTTAGTAATTGATTTCCTCTCTTTTTTTATATTTTTTCTCTGATTAGAGTTAAATCTAGAAAGAAAATCATTAAATGTTTTTTCTCCATTACTTCTCCATTCACTGCTGGAATTTATCCATTCATGGTATCCCAAAGATTTAAGATGGTTGCCCCAGCTTTCATTAATATATAAAAAATTACAACTTAGAATTTTGTTTGTAATCGCAAAGCTTTCAATGTGGTTTATAAGTAAATTTGTAATTTCGTTCTTGTCTTTATTTTTTTTATAAAGAAATTGATATCCATTTACAGGACTATAAGGACTCATTCCAATTAATTTAGGGTAATAATTTAAATTCAGCTCTTGAGCCAATCTTGCAAATGATTGGTCAAAAATGAATTCTCCATAGCTATGATTTTTTAAAAAAAGTGGGGCAATTCCTAATATCTCTTCATTTTTAACAGCAACAAAATATAGTGGCTGCCAACCAGTTTCTCTTGAAACACTTTTTGATATCTCAAGGTTTTTAAGCCAAGTCCATTCATAAAATGGATTATTAATTTCATTTGCTAATTCATTCCATATCTCCTTGGAGATTTCCTTAATTGATAATTTGACTTCAACTTTATGTATTGGTTGGTTCATTTATTATTGAATCTATTTTAAATTTTTTTGTAATGAATATGGATTTCATTATTCATTAAATTTTTAATTGATTTTATTTCCCATAGTCTTTCGAGATTAAAAATCGCATTTGTTTTTTCTGGAGGGATCCATGTATATCTACCTCCAATAATTCGTGGAATTATTGTAATTTTTATATCTGTTATTAGATCCTCTTTTATAAATGAATTTATGAGTTTTGCACCTCCTAAAAGAGCTAAATCATTTATCCCTTGTTTTTTGAGTGAAATTAAAGTTTTTTCCCATGAATCTTCGAAAAAGAGTTCTTTCTCGAATGCATTATTCGACGAATTATCAACTTTACTTGAGCTTATTAGCCATCTTCTAATTGGTTGACGAAAGTATTTCCAATTACCGTTAAATTTTTTGCTATTTGAAGCAACTATAGAAATTGGTTGGCTTTTTGATATATTTACTTCGTTATTATCATTTAGATTTTTAACTAGGTAAGTTGATTGATGAGCTATTAAAGTACCTAAACCAAAAATGGTGGCGTCAACCATTGATAAGTTTTGATTTAATATTTTTTTATCTTCATTACTTCCAAGATGTGATTCTCCACCTCGAGGAAATGCAATTCTCCCATCAAGACTTGATGCTATAACAATTATTACTCTTGGGATACTCAAGTTTGCGTTACTAAACTATTTTCAAATTGCAACTTCAATGAATTGGTTAACTTTTGATCAACATAAATTTCTGCAGCATTATTTGGACTCTCTTGGAGTCTTATTTTGTGTAATGTTGCACCAAGTTGATGTATTGGTTTTTTAAGAATATCAGAAATATATAAAGCTATATTTTCAGCAGTTGGAACACAATTATGGAAAAATTCTATGTCTTTATTAAGAAAAGTATGATCTAATTGTTCAACAACTAAATCGTTAATTATCTCTTGGAGGGCAGATAAGTCGCAAACCATTCCTGTTCTTTTATCAATGTCTCCTTTTACAGTTATATCGACAAGATAGTTATGACCATGTCCATTAACTCTGGCACATTTTCCATAGATTTTTTTATTTTCATCAAAGGATATCTCTTCTTTTGCAAGTCTATGAGCTGCTGCAAAATGAGTTTGTACTGTTAAAAATGCTTCCATGTTTTTTCCAAAATAATCTGCCCATAAATTTGGGTTTTCATAAAGTCTTAGACTTGTAAGAGGTAAATCATCCTTCAGACGATGCCAAATGACCTTTACTAATGCTTCAGTTGTGGGAAGTATACCCTCTTGATTATCAACATTAAATTCAGGCCAGACATCATTTAAAAAACGAAAATCTAGTTGTCCAGTAACCTTATCTTTAATGGAGTGTTTTACATCAGAAAGATTAAGTACCATTCCATCAGAGTCTAGTTCTCCACCCATTGAAACAATAAGTTCATAATTATGACCATGTCCTGGTGCAATACTGCACTTTCCAAAAAGAGATAAATTTTCTTCTGGGCTTTTTTCAGGAAGCCAATAACGGTGACTAGAACTAAAGCAGGCACGTCGAGTTATGACGCATTCACGTCCTTTTCCATGTAATGGTTTGGATTGTGTAGAAGTCATACCTGTCTGCGATAATACTATCTTAAGGTTTTAAATACGCTTTTGTCTTTATGGAACAATCCATTATCGAAAAAACAGTTCATACGATTAAGGGCAGAAGCATATTTTTAATAGGAATGATGGGTTCTGGCAAGTCACAAACTGGTTTGAAGCTGGCTGAATTATTGAAGTATAAATACATTGATTTAGATTCATTAATAGAGAAGTTGGCAAAAAAATCTATCAATCAAATTTTTAATGATGAAGGAGAAGATAATTTCCGTGAATTAGAAGCAAACTGCCTTAAAGAAACTATCAAAATTCCTTCATTAGTAATCTCAACTGGGGGAGGAATAGTTACCAAATCGGAAAACTGGGGAATCTTAAGACAGGGAATAATTGCTTGGATAGATCTCGACAAAGATATAGCAATTGAAAGATTGAAAAATGAGATTAAAAATAGGCCACTTCTTCAGGGAAAGAATCTAAATGATCTGTATATGAACATTTTTCAATCTAGAGAAAATTTGTATTCTCAAGCTGATCTAAGAATTCAAGTAAAAAAAGAAAATATTGAAGAAGTTGCTATGAAAATAATTAATGCAATTCATAAAGAAATAATTAGTTAATCTGGTTCAATTCTTACTGCAAACCATTTGATAACGTATCCTAATTTTATTTCTAATTCATAAGTGCTTTCCAATAATTCTTCAAAAAATTCCTGATCAGGATCTTCTATATTTTGATATATTGTTTGTGTTTCTGTCTTACTAAGCCAATTCTTTAACCATAAAATTGCTTCTTGCTTTGATACAATTTTTTCTTTTGAATCTGGCTCTAACAATACATAATGATCTGATGCTCTTATTAGTGGATTTGACATAATGAAAATTCTTCTTGGATTAATTCTTTGCTTGATTTTTCAAGGAATTTTTTTAGAAAGTTCTTTTGCTCTAGTAGATTCTAACGTACGAGAGTTTTTGGAAAATCGTGTAAATCAATGGCCAGAATTATATTTGCCAAATTTTAAATTATCGGATACTTCTAGGGATTTAATTTATCCTAAATGGTTCGAGGGGAATTGGCTTGTTACTTCTCAAGATATAGTTAATGATTCAGAAGAGCCAGTTATTTATAAAGTAAATTTCTTTAAGAATGATTCAGATTTAATTGTTGGTAATCGTGCAAAAAATTCTGAATCTATTGGAAAAGCAATTTTTGGTGAAACCTTAATAAAGGTTGTAAATGATCCTCAATCTATTAATAATCAAATTACTTATTTAAAAGATGATTTTTATATTGATTCAAGAATTACAGGGAGAAATCAGATCCAAGATGATGATATTTTTTTCGCAGATGAGCTAGTTATACAAACAGCACATAAGCCAGGTGCTTCAAGGATGAATCAGGTAGAGACCATTAGTAAATTCCAAAAATGTTCCGAAGAAATATTGGAAGTTGATAATCCAATCAAACCATCAATTTGTGGAGTGCAATATGTTGCTTCTTATGGTTCAAAAGTTGGTGATCCTTCTATTCATGCTATAAAAACAAATAAATATAAATTGAAGTTTCAATTTATTGAGAGTTAGCACTAAAAAGATATTCTTCTAAGTTGTTCCTCCAAATGAAAAGATTTTCTAAATAAGGGTTGTTTATGTATTCTTGGCTTCCCTCTCCTGAAAGAATTGGTCCTGCAGACTTTGGAAACTTAAGAAGTGATAATTGAGCAGCAATTGAAATATCTGCGATTGATAAACTATCTCCAACTAAATATTTCTTGTTGATCAAGGATTTTGATAAAGCTTCCAGTAATTTTTGGAGTTCTAAATTATCTTTAGAAGACAAAACTACATTAGAAATTTTACTAAGATTTTTAAAAGGTAATTTATCAACAATACTTTTAACTGAAGAAGGTATTTCATCTGGAAGTAATGCAGTTCTTAGCTGTGGATTTTCTATTGCAGATTTTATTAAAGCTTTTCTACAAGTTGTAGCCATTGTAGTATCTGCCCAGTCTTCAATTAGTTTGCATTGTGCAAATAATATTGGATCCTCCGGAAAGAGTGGATTGTTTTCATTTTTTTTATCTAAATATTCGCAAATAGTTGAAGAGTCATTAATAACTTGATCATTACTATCGACTATTACAGGTACTTGTTTTTGACCTGATAATTTAAAGATTTCAAATTGGCCTATGCCAGGTGTTACTTCTTCAACTCGATATTGTAGTCTTTTTGCATGAAGAGCCATTCTTGTTTTTAAACAAAAAGCACTATGCCTAAATTGATATAATGTAATCATGCTGTTTAATGTTTGTTAAAACTTAGCTAAAAAAGTAATCTATTTGTGGAGCTGATGGGCGAATTTTTCTCTAATGTTGCGAGATATCCAAAGTATTTGATATCTATCATTGTTGGGGGACTTGTTGCATTGCTTGAACCTTTATTCAAGAATAGATCAAATCCACTCACAATAGTTGGTTTGATATCTTCTGTCTTAAGTGCTTTCATAACTGTTTATTTTGTCTTGCAAGCGATGACAAACCCAATAAATTTACAACCATAATGCCAAATAATTACCGTCTTGCAAAAGTTTCTTCTCTTTTGAAGAAAGAAATAACCCTTATTTTGCAGAATGATTTAGAAAATGATCTTATTAGGGATCATTTCGTCAATATTTCTAAGATTGATTTATCAGGTGATTTGCAACACTGTAAAATTTATATAACTTCAACTGCTGAAGAGAAAGTAAGGAAAGAGATTGTGGAAAACTTGAATACTGCTAAAAGCTCTATAAGGCATAGTTTAGGAAAAAGAATTGAGATGAGAAGAGTTCCAGAGATAAATTTTAAAGACGATGTTGTTCTTGATAAAGGATTATCAGTCTTGAAACTTCTCGATGAATTAAAAAATAAAAATCAAAATAATAATGTTGAGGAAAAGGATGCCAAAAGTTGATCTACCCCTTGATCAAAGAAATATAATTATTACTCGATCAAAAGAAGGGATATTGGATATAAAAAAGATTTTCACAAGCAAGGGCGCTAATGTATTTGATTTGCCTGCAATAAGTATTGGTGATCCTGATGATTTGAATCCTCTTGACGAAGCATTAAATCAAATAAATGATTTTCATTGGATTATTTTTTCCAGTAGTAATGGGATCAAATTTGTGGATAAAAGACTTAGATACTTTAATAGTTCATTAAAAGAATGTTCTAAAAAAACAAAAATCGCCGTAGTCGGAGAAAAAACCTCAAAAACTCTTGATGATTTTGGGATTAAGGCTGATTTTATACCTCCAGAATTTGTTGCTGAAAGTTTAATTGATAATTTCCCAGTATCTGGTTATGGACTTCGAGTTTTTGTACCAAGAGTTCAGACAGGTGGTAGGGATCTAATTGCAGATCAATTTAGAAAGGCTGGCGCTCGTGTATTTGAGGTTGCTGCATATGAAACTAGATGTCCTGACTCAATTCCAGAAGAAACAATTGATATTATTTCTAATCGAAAAGTAGATGCAATTATTTTCTCAAGCGGTAAAACCGTAGTAAATGCTGCTTTTTTACTAGAAAAAAAACTTGGTAAACAATGGTTAGATTATTTTGATCAGATTAAGTTGTTATCTATTGGACCTCAGACAACAAAAATATGTAACAAGATTTTTGGAAGAGTTGATAGTCAGGCACAAAAATATACCTTTGAAGGACTGCTAGATCTGGCAATTAATATTTTTAGTTAGAAAAATTTTTTGAATAGTTCTTTTCAACTAAATCTTTGAACCTATCAATATTGGCCTGTAATTCGTTTGTTACCATTTTGCCTAAGATATTTTCTTCCATAAACCGTGCAATCATTTTAGGTAGCTCATAAGTTATTGCTAAATTTACCGTTGTGATTTGATCAGTTTTACTTTCGAAAACTACTGATCCCTCAGTTGGTAAACCTCCTATTGATTTCCATTTAAGTTTACTTTTTTCAACCCTTTCTGTAATTTGAGCTTTCCATTTAAATCTAAAGCCATTTGCAGCTAAAGTCCATTCTGTTAAATCTGGTAACGTATTAGTTTCTTCGTCAACTGTTTTTACAGATTCAATCCAGCTCATCCAAAGTGACATTGAGTCTAAATCGCTCCATGTGTCCCATACATTTTCAAGAGGCGCATTAACAACTGTTATTACGTCATGTTTTAGCCAAGTACCCATTAATTAACTTACTGCAAGATTTTTTGCTAATTCGGCTTTCTTCTCTAAAATTGCCGCGGCAGCTAAATGACCACTCATTGTAGCTCCCTCCATAGAGTCTATGTAATCTTGTTTTGTATAACTACCAGCCATGAAGAAATTAGATATAGATGTTTTTTGATCGGGTCTGAAAGGTTCCATACCGGGAGCTTCTCTATAGAGTGATTGTGGAATTTGTACCACGTTACTCCAAAGCAATTTAAGGTTTTTTGAGGATGGGAATAGACGGCGAACCTCTTTATCAATTTCTTTTGTAATTCTTTCTGTAGATCTTCCCATCCATCTATCGCCAGGAGTTAAAACACATTGGAGAAGAGATCCCATATCTTTTTTTCTATAGTCTGCTGGACTTGCTAATGCTAAATCAGCAAAACAACTGAAAGAGGCATCAGCAGAATAAAGAAGGTTATCTAGTCCAATTGGTTCGTTTCCAGTATTATCTTTTTGTAATTCAGTAACCCAACCGTCATATCTTAATTGGATTGTGGCAACAGCTACAGCTCTAAGTTTTTTTAAACCTTCAAATTCTTTAAATTGATACCATTCTTTTGGAATTATTTTTTTTATTCCAGGAACATCACAGGCAGCTAGAAATTTATCTGCAAACACTGCCTTAATCCCTTCAGGAGAAGATATTTTTAATTGATTTACTGAATAAGAGGATGATTCCTTTTCATAGATGATTTCTTCTACCTTATGGTTAAGATGTATTGTTGCTCCTTTGTTTGTGATGTAGTCGACGATGGGTTGCGTTAACCACTTATGTGGGGAACCTTTTAAAAGATTAAGTTTTGAGGCTTCAGTTTTTGAAGCAAACATCATGAATATAGTTAGCATGCATCTTGCTGAAATATCTTTGCAATTAATAAAACCTAATGCATATGCGATAGGATCCCACATTCTTTCTAAACTTTTTTCACTTCCACCATGGTTTAAAAACCATTCTTTAAAACTAATTCTATCTAGATCTCTAATTATTTTCATTGCGCCTTCATAGTCTATCAATCCTCTAACGATTGGACTTGTCCCTAAAGCCAAGGCATTTCTGAATTTATCTACCCAAGTAAGTTGTTCGGTGGTAAAAAAAGCTTTAAGTCCGTTAAATGGAGCACCTAAAGGGAATCTAAAGTCTAACGATTTTAAATTACCACCATTATTGATAAATAGATGAGTATGATCTTTCGGGAGTAAATTGTCTAGAGCTCCCACTTTTTTCATTAATTTAAAAAGATTTGCGTAATTGTAAAAAAATACATGTAAACCCATTTCTATGTGGTTGCCATCCTTATCTTCCCAACTTCCTACTTTACCTCCCCAAAATGACCTGCTCTCGTAAATTTCTACTTCGTGGCCTTCATCAACTAAATTGACTGCTGCTGTAAGACCAGCTAATCCAGAACCAACTATTGCAATTTTCACTTTTTTCTTAAAATTATAACAAATCAAGTTTGGATAACGTTTGTTCTATGCATCCTATCGATTAAGTTTTTATATTATAAATAGTAAAAATCCCTTTTTATGGAAAATGTAGAAGTTAAACAGGAAGTTAAAAATTCTGATGATGGCAAAGGTATCTTAATTACGAATGATGCTATAGAACAAATTTCAAATTTATTGAAGGGCCAAAGTGATAAAAAAGCACTAAGGGTAGGAGTAAGATCAGGTGGCTGTAGTGGGATGAGTTACACGATGGATTTCATAGGAACTAATGAAATAAATCCCGATGATAAAGTTTATGATTATTCATTAAAAGCTGATCAAAACTTTCAAGTAGTTTGTGATCCTAAAAGTCTGTTATATATTTATGGAATGCAATTAGATTTTAGTAAGGAATTAATTGGAGGTGGCTTTAATTTTGTAAATCCCAATGCTTCGCAAACTTGCGGTTGTGGAAGCTCCTTTGCAGTTTAATAAATAATGAATAACGAAATTAATCCCATCGAAGAGGATTTTAATGCAGCTTTATCAAGATATAAAGCAGGGCATGATTTAATTCCAATCGTTCAAGATTTTCAAAAAATTATACAGCAAATTCCAAATCATTTTGCTGCCTGGACTTGTTTATCATGGCTTCAATTACTTTTGAAAAATAATGAAGAAGCTTTGTCAGCTGCCAGACAAGCTGTTCGATTAAATCAGCAAGATCCACAAGCAAGAATGAATTTGTCTTTAGCTCTTTTGGCTACCAATAATAAAGGTGTTAGGGATCATATTGAGTTAATAAAAAAAATGTCCATGATGATGCCAGATGTGAAAAGTGAGTTGAAAGAATCTGTTGAAGACGGATTAAGTAGATATCCAGATTGGCCTGAGTTAACCAAAGTAAAACAATGGTTGGATTTTTAATTGTTTAAGATTTTAATTTTAAGTAATGGGCATGGAGAAGATCTATCTGGCAGTCTGATAGCTAAACAATTCGTAAAAAGTGGTTATTCTGTTCATGCTTTGCCAATTGTTGGTAAGGGAAACCATTACGAAAAAGAAAAAATTAAGATTATCGGTAAAACTAAGGAATTTAGAACTGGAGGAATTGGTTATAATTCTTTTAAGGGAAGACTTACTGAGATATTTGGAGGAGAAATATTTTATCTTCTAAAAAGATTATATTTAACTTTTAAAATAAGAAAAAAATATGATTATTTCTTTATAGTTGGAGATATTGTGCCAGTTTTTTTTGCATGGGTTTGTAAGAAAGATTTTTTTACATATCTAGTTGCTTATTCCAGCCATTATGAAGGTAAGTTGAAATTACCATGGCCTTCTAAATTTTTCTTGCTCTCACAAAAAGCAAAAAAAATATATACAAGAGATTCCCTTACAGCTAGTGATTTAACATTGCAACTAAAAAAGAAAGTGTCTTTTTTAGGCAACCCATTTATGGATAAGTTTTTTCCTAGAAACAAAGAATTAAATAAAGATCAATTTAGTATTGGATTATTTCCAGGAAGTAGATTCCCTGAGATTTTAGATAATTTTGTTTTGATTTTAGAGGTATTAGAGGCATTGTCAGATTTAAGATATTTTCAAAAAATTCAGTTTAATTTTGCGATAGTTAATTCTCTATCTTCATCAAAAATAAAGGAGATATTTCAAAAAAGAGGATGGTTAAGAATTGAAAATATAAAAGATAATAATCTCTTGAAATTCCAATATAAATTTTTAGAAGTGAATATATATTGGAATAATTTTGACAAAATATTATTGAAAAGTAGATGCTGTATCAGCATGGCAGGAACAGCAGCAGAGCAAGCGATTGGATTAGGAAAACCGGTTATTCAGATTGAAGGTAAAGGTCCACAATTTACAAAAACTTTTGCAGAAGCTCAAAGACGTTTGCTTGGAAAATATGTTTTTTGTGCCAGTAAATATAAAGACAAAAATGATCAAATCAATCAGTCAATTAAATTGATCATAAAAATAATATACCTAATACAGCTAAATAAGAAGTTTATGATCTCATGTGATGAAAATGCTAAAAAAAGACTAGGTGAAAACAAAGCTTGTCTTAAAATGGTTGATGATATGAATATTGTTATGAAAAATGACTAAGGAGAATAATCAAAATCAGTTAAAACAAGTTATCGATAATTTGTTATTAATAAATTTATTTATAGTCATTTTTTTTGCAATATTTTTTATTTTTGCAATCATCATGCAATTTAATGGGATATTTATTTTTATTAATTTTATTCAGATAGTTTGGAATCCTCTTGTAGTTCCATTGATAACAATTCTTATTATTGGTGCTTTAGTAAACGGTATTAATTCTTGGTGGAGGCGTAAATTGCTTTCTCAAGAAGAGGATATTTAAAATTATAATTTTTGATTTTACTGCTAATTACTTTTTGTCCTTCTAAAACAACTTTCGCTCCATCCCCTAACAATATTTTTAAAACCGCTCCAGGCACTGGAAGTAAATTAGGTCTATTAAGACATTTGCCTAAAGTCTGAGAAAATTCTCTCATTAATACTGGATTTGGTGCAACAGCATTAAATACTCCCGAATACTTTTTATCAACTAATGCTTGAATAATTAATGCACATAAATCAGTTCTATGAATCCAACTCATCCATTGCTTACCATCTCCAATTGGGCCACCCAATCCAACTTTAAATATAGGGAGCATTTTTCCTAATGCTCCTCCGTCTTTCTCTAGAACAATTCCAATTCTAAAAATAACTAACCTTGAGAAAAATGGTTTTTCAGCGGCGACCGTTTCCCATTTCTTGCAAAGATTAGATAGAAAGTCTTTTCCTCCAGGACTATTTTCAGTAAATTCACCAGACAAACTTGTACCGTAATAACCTATAGCTGATCCATTTATAATGACTTTTGGATTTATTTTTAAATTTTTAAGGGTCTTCATCATGAATTTGGTGGTGTTAATACGACTATTTTCAATTTCCTTTTTTTGTTCAGAAGTCCATTTTTTTTCTGCTATGGGTTCTCCCATCAAGTTAATAATTCCATCTGTTTCTCTTAAAATGTTAAGAAGATTTTCGTTATTCCAGTTTTTTTCTTTTGATAAATCTATTTGAAAAAATTTAAACTTATTGAAATCTAAATCAAGCTTTAATTTACTAATGGGTTTTCTACTTACAATGTATATTTCGTGATTTTCAGTGAGTAGTGTTGGCACTAATTCTTTACCAACAAATCCAGTGCAGCCAAGTAGTAAAAGACGCATATCTTATAGATGTTTATCATTTAAGGCTATTAAATTTTTTTGAAGTTTGTAATTCTTATTACCGTATAAATTTTTTTCAATAGTTTTCAAACAAGTTTTTGTATAATAGATTTCAAATAACTTTCTTGAATTTATCATGACAGATTCTATTCCAAAGAAACCTCTCAAGAAAGGATGCTTAGTTTTTGTCGATAGAGAAAATTATAAAAAAAGTATTGAAGCGCTAGCCAGTGATGATGATCTACCTAATTATGTCTTTGAAGGTCCTGGAGAGATTCTTTCAGTCAAAGACGAATATGCTCAGGTTCGATGGCGCAGACCTGTTCCAGATGTTTGGTTTAAATTAGATCAACTTAAAGAATATACTCAATAAAATTTTTACATCTAAAAGTTTTTATTTTTTTTCTCTATAGACATCTTTGATTGTATTCTTTTTGCTTCTTTGATCATTTCTTTGCCATCAAATAAGTAATTATCTACGTATCCTTGTGTATATCTATCAAATTCTGATAGCGCATCTTTAACTTGTGAAAAACAATGATAAAGATCAAGGCCTAAAGCTGAAATAGACTTTGGAACTATTTTTTTATTATAAATTTTTTCAACTTTTTCTATTTTCTTTTGTGAAAGAATAATATAACTGCAAAAATTTTCCATTAGTTCGTCATCATATGGATCCGCAGATAGTTTTTTTATTTCGTTATTCAAAGGTTTAATGATTTGACTAATTAATCTATTTATCGGACTATAAATTTCTTTAATCCATGTTTCAACTTCTTTGTCCTTAATTGAAGAATTATGTTTTTTTGAATTAAATTTCTCTTCCCAATTTTCATTTAATGAATCAAATGATGAGCTGGAAAAGGAAAAACTGCTATCGTATTGTTTCTTTTTTATAGGGTCATTTAGAGTTTCCCAGGCATTTTGTATGGCAAGAAATCGTTCTTTCTTGCCGCCTGCATCTGGATGATGTTGCTTAACTAAAGAGCGATATGAAGATTTAATTTCACTTCTGGTTGCATTTTGTTTGAGGCCTAATTCTTCATATAAATTTTTTTTCATTTTTATAAATTATGCATTAAAGATAACCATCTTTTCTGGCTTGAATTGAAGTATTAGATTCAAACATTGCTGTTGATAAATATCTTTCTCCAAAACTTGGAAGAATAACTATCAATCTTTTATTCATTAGTTCTTTTCTTTTGCCGATTTTTATAGTTGCTGCTAAAGCTGCACCGCTGCTGATGCCAGATAAAAGGCCTTCCAATCTAGCTAATAAACGCCCATAATAAAATGCTTCATCGTCATCTATTTTTATAATTTCATCAATTAATTTAGTATTAAGAACTTTTGGTACGAAACCCGCTCCAATTCCTTGAATCGAATGTGATCCTGCTTTTTCTCCTGAAATTACAGCACTTTTTTGGGGTTCTACGGCATAAATTTTGCAATTTGGATTAACTTTTTTCAAAAAACGTGCACAACCAGTAATTGTTCCTCCTGTGCCTACTCCTGTAACTAGTCCATCTAAATTATTATTGGATTGGGACCATATTTCTTGGGCCGTTGTTCTTTCGTGAATTTCTGGATTAGCAAAGTTTTCAAACTGATTAAATTGATAGCTATTTGCAATGGTTGAAGACAACTCATTAGCTAAATCTAAAGCTCCTTTCATTCCGTCTTTCCCAGGTGTTAGCTGTAATTCAGCTCCATATGCTCTCAACATTGCCCTTCTCTCAATACTCATCGTATCCGGCATAGTTAATATCAATTTATAGCCTTTTGCTGCGGCAACCATTGCTAATGCGATCCCAGTATTACCGCTAGTTGCTTCAATTAAAGTTGTTTTATCTGGTGTTATCAATCCTTCTTTTTCAGCTTTATATAACATTGAATAAGCGATCCGATCCTTAACGGACGCTGATGGATTGAAACTTTCTAGTTTGGCTATTATTTCTGGATAACAATCAAAATACTTTCTGATTCGATTTAATTTAACTAATGGGGTATTTCCAACTAGAGAAGTTATATCATTAGCTATTTCCATGAAATTATTTTTAAAATGCAAAATAAAATTTCCTACATTTATAATAATTGTATTTAAAGATCTTTTATATAATTTTCTCAAAAGAATTTAATTTAAATAACTTCTTGCGGAAAAATATTTAGTAATATAAAAGGGAGTTTTATTAAGATTATGTATTCGTTAGAACTAAGTCTGAGATATTCACCTTTTCCACTTTCAATTCAGAAGAAAGAATTTGATGAGGTTAAACGAATTTATGATGAAATAAAAACTTCTATGAATGAAACTTTAGAATCCTCAAACTTGATCGAATTAAGGTGTGACAAAGTGCAAGATAAATTAATTGCTGTAAGAGCTAAAGAAATCATTTCTGTTCAGATATATGAAAAATCTTCAGTAGCAGGAGGAGCTAAAAGGCCAGGATTTTCTCTCAATATAGATTGATAGAGTTAATGCGAGATTCCCTTGAGAATGAAATACCTCATATTAAATTTAAAGAAGTTTCTTTTTCATATCCAGGAGAAAAAGAAAATTTAATTTTTAAATGTAACTTCTCAATAAAAAAACCTGGATTTTGGATGGTCGTAGGTAAAAACGGGAGCGGAAAAAGTACTCTTTTAAAATTAATTAATGGAATAATCAGACCCAAAAAAGGTGTCATTGACTCTAATGCAAATATTGGAATGGTGTTCCAAAACCCTGATCATCAAATATTGATGCCAAATTGTAGGAGTGAACTTCTGATTAATATTAATCAGAATATAAGTCAAAATGAAATTAATAAAAAAATTGAATATGTGCTTGATCAGGTAGGAATGAATGGTTTTGAAAAAAGGCCAGTTCATACTTTGAGCGGTGGACAAAAACAACGTTTAACTATTGCATGCGCTCTGATTAGTAATAGAAATTTTATTCTTTTAGATGAGCCTACAGCGTTACTTGATCAAACCAGCCAATTAAAAGTTTTACAAACTATTAAAAATCTTACAAGTGACCATAAAAAACCTTTATCAGCTTTGTGGATTACTCATCGTTATGAAGAATTAACTTATGCTGATGCAGTAGCAGAGTTGAAAAATGGTTTTTTATCTAGCTGGCAAGAACCATCAAAATTTCAATATAATTAATTCTTGTACTTGTCATAAGGTACTTTAAAGAGCTAGATTCATTTATATTCCTCGGTAGCTCAGCGGTAGAGCGATCGACTGTTAATCGATTGGTCGCAGGTTCGAATCCCGCCCGGGGAGTTTATAAATTCCAAAAAGTTATTCAAAGTCACCCTAAAAAGGTGACTTTTTTATTGCTTTAACTTCTTTTTTATCAAATAGTGGTTAGCCGAAGATATAATCGAGTATATTTACTTTATATTAATAACAGTATATAGAACATTAAAAATAATTATATTTTATTTTTATACAAAGTGTTAAGGATTATATAATTGTTTTTTTAGAACAGTAATTAGAACATTTACTAAATTCTCTACAAAAATGTAAAAAAATGCTCTTTGATTAATTTTCATTTTTTAAAATTAAGAGATATTTTTGTTTATATCGTTTGAATTAATCCATCATTCAGGAAATTCTAGTCATCCCACATATCCTTTTTCTCTTGATCCAAATTATTCCGTTCAAGTAATTCTATTCTTTGCTTTTGAGAATCTATTTCTGTTTCAATTACGTTTTTATCGTCAATGAATTTTGTTTGTATTTCTAAGATATTTCTTTCAAATTGTTCTCCAAAAAAATCTGACATTTCTCGCCATGCTTCCATTTCCTCTTCCTTGCCAATAGTATCGTTAATCTGATGAGAAATAATTTCTAATACATATTGTTTAAGTTCTTGATGACTCATCGATTCAACTTTTTTTTGAATGTAAAGTTCTTTAAGGGTTTCTAGTTGTTTTTTTGATAAATCAGAATAGATAATAGACTTCTTTTTCATGGATACTTAAATTTTTTTTAATATAGACAAAATTATAAGTTGGAACATTTTTGAGAAATTAATAATTTTAAAATTAGTTAATTCCTTTTTGAAAACTGAAAATCTATATTTAGTTCAATTTTTCTAAGCCATTTAATAGCAATATGAATTAGATATTCTTTCAATTTGTACCATTATTTATTCCTAATAATCCTTTGATTATTAAGAAAAAGTAAATAGAATCGAAAGAAATTCTAAAATTTCAAATTTTTTAAAATTTGTAATTTCCATCTAATTCATTGTTATCACTAAGTTATTTGATAAAACTAATTGATAAAATTTTTTACAGTAATTCAGCAATCTTTATAAATTCTTGAGAGAATCTAAATATTAAAACTTAATTTTAATTTAATAGTTTATAAATATGAAAATTTCAATCCTTTTAATTGAAGATGATCGTGATATGCGTGATTTGGTAGCTAGGCATTTAGAGCATTCTGGTTTCGATGTTCAAAAAGCTGAAGATGGTATTAAAGGACAAGCATTAGCTCTTCAATATTCACCTGATTTAATACTGTTGGATTTAATGCTACCAAGTGTTGACGGTTTAACATTATGCCAGCGACTAAGAAGAGATGAAAGAACATCAAATATACCAATTTTGATGATAACTGCTTTAGGCGGACTTAAAGATAAAGTTACTGGGTTTAATTCTGGAGCAGATGATTACATTACTAAACCATTCGATTTAGAAGAATTATATGTACGCATAAAAGCTTTATTAAGAAGAACTAATAGAGCACAATTAAATTCTAGTAACCAGCAAGAAATACTAAATTATGGACCTTTAACTCTTGTTCCGGAAAGATTTGAAGCTATATGGTTTGAATCTCCTGTTAGGTTAACGCATCTTGAATTTGAACTTCTTCATTGTCTTCTGCAGAGACATGGTCAAACTGTATCGCCAGCATTAATTCTTAAAGAAGTATGGGGATATGAACCTGATGATGATATTGAGACAATAAGAGTTCATATCAGACACTTACGCACTAAACTTGAACCTGATCCACGCAAACCTATTTATATAAAAACTGTGTACGGTGCTGGATATTGTCTTGAGTTACCTATTGGTTCTCAAGTGGAAATTGCTAAGCAAGAGTTCATTCAAGCAAGAAATCCTAATTTGATAAATTCTGCAGTTGATTAATCTTATATATCTTCCATTGATATTTTTAAAAAAGCTATTTCCCATGCCAATCTTGGTTGAATGTTTTTTCTTAAGAGGTACTTTAAATTTTCAAGTTTTTTAACTAAACCAATATTTTTTGTTTTTCTCCACCAAATTGTTTGAATTAAATTTACTAAAAAAATCTGTTGCAAAATTTCTAATTTTTCAGATATTGATTTAGATATTTCTAATATTTCCAGACTATTTTTAATTGGAGAATCCAATTTACCTAAAATTTCATCTGAAAAATCATTCCAAATTTCGATATTTTTCAATAATTGATTTGGAGATCCATTTGAAGAGTTTATTAAATCTTCAAGTTTTATTTTTGTATTTATCTTTAATTTAGAAGTATCTAAATATTCTTTTAAAATTGACTTTATCTGTTTACTAGAAAAAGGTCGAAATCTGACGATTTGACATCTTGAGATGATCGTATCTAAGAGAAGGTTTAATTGAGATGTTAGTAAAATAAAAATGCCGTTACTAGGTTCTTCTAAAGTTTTTAAAAGGCAATTTGAAGCTGCTTCGTTTAAGAGGTGTGCATCAATAATCAAAACAATTTTTTTTTCTGAGTGTATTGATTTTTGACTAAGAAAAGTTTTGATATTACGTATTTGAGCAATTTTAATAATCTCAGATCCACTTCTTATTGTTTTTTCAAGATCGAAACTTCCTGAACTTTTCGTTGCTAAAAGAGAATCAGGTTCAATAATTAAAAAATCAGGATGGTTATTGTTAGTAATTCTCTGTTCAACATTTTCGCCTTGTGAAGACTGTTTGAAAATCTCTTTTATAAATTGAAGAGCAGTTTGCTTTTTGCCTAATCCTTCAGCACCATAAAATATATAACCATTAGCCAATGATTTGTTTTGCATTATATTCTTCAGAAAGGTATTGACTTCTTCATTCAAGAAAAAATTATTTTTTTTAATCTCAATCATTTGTCATTAGAAAAATTGTTTAGCAAAGTCTCTTTAATTTGATTAGAAATAGTTTGAATATTTTGTGAAGCAGATATTACTTTCCAGTTTTTTTGTTTGGCAATTAGTTTGAAACCTTCATTTACTTTTTCTAAAAATCTAATACCTTCTGATTCTATTCTGTCTGGAATTTCATTTTTTCTTCGGAATATGCTCTCTTCTGGAGAAATCTCTAAGAAAAAAGTGAGATCTGGAGATGCTCCTTGACACACAATAGATTCAATATTTTTAATTATTTCTAAATTTATATTTCTTCCATAACCTTGATAAGCCAGTGTGGAATCGGAAAATCTATCACTTATTACCCAATCATTGTTATTTAAAGCAGGTGAAATAAGTTTGGAAACGTGTTCAGCTCTATCCGCTGAATAAAGCAACAATTCTGCAAGAGATGAAGGCTTGTTATTTTCATTATTATCAAGAATCAGTCCTCTAAGTTTTTTACCTAAAAGACTGCCTCCAGGCTCTCTAGTTGTGATTAATTTAGACCCTTTCTTTATTAGACCACTACTTGGCAGCCATTTAGATAGTTTATCTATTTGGGTGGTTTTACCACATCCATCAATACCCTCAATAACGATAAATTTTCCTTTCATTTAATCCAAAGATAAAGCATTAATTACAACTGTAATAGAGCTAATAGCCATCAATAATGCTGCTATTGAGGGAGTAAGAAGAATACCGTATTTAGGGAATAAAATGCCGGCGGCTAAAGGTATAGCTAGTAAGTTGTAACCAAAAGCCCATGTTAGATTTTGCTTTATTTTTCTTATAGTTTTTTTTGCAAGATTTAAGGCGTAAGGTAATCCATTTAGTTGATCTCCCATTAACACTACATCCGCATTTGCTTTGGCTATTTGAGTCCCTGACCCTACCGCAATTCCTAAGTCTGAGGATGCTAATGCTGGGACATCATTAATACCATCACCAATCATTGCCACTTTATTATTAATTTTTAAATTTTCTATAGTCTTTAGCTTCATTTCAGGAAGAAGATCCCATTTTACTTCTGTTTCTTTACAACCAATTTTTTTTGCTAAAGCTAAAACTGTTTGTTTCCTGTCGCCACTTAAAATATTAATTTTAAATTTCTTTTCTCTCAAATTTTGAACTGTTTTAATTGAATCATCTCTGAGTAAATCTCCGAGCAAAATAAAGCCTAATAACTTATCTTTGATACTGACTCCAATAATAGTGTTCGTTTTTGTTTCTTCATTTTCAATGACTTTTTTTGCATCACTATCAATAATTATTCCTTTGCTGTGCAGCCATTCAATATTTCCAATACTAATAAGTCCATCAATTGACTCAAGTTCTCCAGAAATACCTTGCCCTGAATGAGTGAAAATTTTTTTTATTGGGAATAAACTTAAATTTTGCTTTTTTGCCTCTTGAATTAAGGCATCTGCGATTGGATGTCTGCTTTCCTTTTCTAAACTGGCAGCTATTTTTAATAAAAATGAATGATCATTATTATTTTTGTAATCAACAATGAAAGGCTTACCTTTTGTTAAAGTACCTGTCTTGTCAAAAATAATATGATTAATTTTTGAAGCCATCTCTATTTTATCCCCCCCTTTAAATAAAACCCCTTTTTTTGCTGCTTTACCTGATGCAACAGTTATTACAGTTGGGGTGGCTAAACCTAATGCACAAGGACAAGCTATCACTAAAACGGCAATTGATAATTGAATTGCTAAACTCAGGAAATTCTCAGCATTACTACCAAGTGAACTATGCAGTGTATGGCTTGAATGAGTTATTAATTCATGATTTTGACTTAATAAATCAGGCCATATGTTTTTTGCCCCCTTCCACCAAAAGAAGAAGGTTAAAGTAGCAAAAATAAGTACAAAGTAAGAAAATTTACCTGCAATTTCATCAGCAATGCTTTGAATGCGAGGTTTTCTAGCGTTTACAGATTCAATAAGATTTACTAGTTTTGCAAGAGAAGAATCTCCGCCAACTTTTTGTACTTTAAGTCTAAGAGTTGAATTAAGATTTAAAGATCCGCTAGATAGATTTTCGCCTTCTTTTATTTCTATAGGTTTGGATTCTCCAGTAATATGTGAAACATCAACATATGAATTACCTCGGGTAACAATGCAGTCAGCAGGTACTCTGTCACCTGCTAAAACTTGAATCTCTTGATCAGGTCTTAAAGTGTTCACCCTTATTGACTTTATTTGATTGTCTTCTGTGTAGATATTTGCCATTTCAGGTTGAAGATCTAATAATTCTCCAATGGATGAGCCAGTTTGATATCTTGCTCTTTCTTCTAAGTAACGCCCAATCAGTATGAAGCCTAACAGCATAACTGGCTCATTAAAAAAACAAGGAAAACCAGTGGCAGGAAATATTAAGGACAGAAGACTTGTTGTATATGCGCTAATTACTCCAAGAGCTACTAAAGAATCCATATCGGGGCGGTTCTTAATAAATGATTTTAATCCATTAATAATTATTCCTCTGCCGGGAAATAATAGAGCTAATGTTGCTAATGAAGCGTGAAAAAATATATTACCTAATATTGGAAAATTTATATATCTTCCTTCTGCCAGATGACCTAATCCTGAAAATAATAAAAGTAATAGGGCAAAAGTTAGTTTTTTCCATTTATTTTTCCACCTCTTTTTTTTTTCTAATTCTGCTTTATTTATTTTTTTTGAAAAGTCATTTACGTAAATTTTTGATGGGAAACCATTCTCTTTTAGATTTTCGAGAACTGATTCTATTTCTATATGTTTCTGGGTAATTTCAAAATAAGCACTTTCAGTCAGCAAGTTAACAGAAACATTTTCAATACCGTCAGAATTATTCAATATTTTTTCAACAGTACTAACACAACCTCCGCACTTCATTCCTGAAACGCTTAATTGAATGCTCTCCATATTTTTCACGATAAAAGCAAATTAATGCTTAGCTTTATATTTAACTATAATAATAATTAACTATAATAATAAATGTAATAGACTTTTTAAATAGTTATTTTTTAAATTACTATATTAATTTTATTAGATTTTGAGCAGTGCCTAGTAATCAAAACAGAGACAATTTTATTGATAAAGCTTTTACTGTAATTGCCGAATCTATTGTAAAAATAATGCCTATCGCTGAGAAAGAAAAAAAGGCATATATTTACTATAGAGATGGCTTAGCTGCACAAAATAATGGGGATTATTCCGAAGCATTAGAGTATTACAAAGAGAGCTTACTGCTTGAAGAAAATAAAATTGATAGGGGTGAGACTTTAAAAAATATGGCAATTATATATATGAGTAATGGTGAAGAGGATTTGTCTATTGAAACTTATGAAAAAGCATTAGTAGAAAATCCCAAACAGCCATCATGTTTGAAAAATATAGGTTTAATTTATGAAAAAAGGGGAAGATATGCTGAGCAAAATGGTGATTTAGATCAGAGAGATATTTGGTTTGATAAAGCTGCTGAAGTCTGGTCTAAAGCAGTGAGACTTTATCCCGGTGGGTATCTAGATATTGAGAATTGGTTGAAAAACTCAGGAAGAAGCTCAATTGATATGTATCTTTGATTTTTATTTCGATAAAGAATAATCAACAGCTTCTTTGATATTGGATATCTCTTTAATATTTATTAAATTTTGAAAATTATCATTTAGTTCCTCCTCTAGCTTTGGCACTACTATATTTTTGATCCCTAGTCTTACAGCTTCTTCTATCTTTGTCCGAAGATTATTCGATTTTCTAACTTGACCACTCAAACCCAATTCCCCAATAAATGAGCTACTTGGCAAAGGAGGAATATTTTTCAAACTTGATAAAATTGATATTGCTACACCTAAGTCAGAAGATGGATCATTAATCTCAAAACCCCCACCAGTAGCAATATAACAATCAAATTCAGATAATTTTATCCCTACGTGTTTTTCAATAACAGCTAGAATTTGATGCAATCTATTTATGCTTATTCCAGTTGTAATACGTCTTGGGTTACTGTAGAAAGTTTTATTTACTAGTGCTTGTATATCAACTGCTAATGGTCGAGAGCCTTCATTTGTAATCGTAGTCGTTACACCTGAAATGTTTTCTTTATTTGTAAAAATTGAACTTGGGTTTTGTATCTCTCGTAAACCTTCTTCAAGCATTTCAAAAATTCCAATCTCGAAGGTCGATCCAAATCGATTTTTTATACTTCTTAGTAATCTATGTGAGGAAATATTATCTCCTTCAAAGTTTATTACTGTATCAACTAAATGCTCTAGAGTTTTAGGGCCAGCTAAAGAACCATCTTTGGTTACATGACCAATTATTAGAAGAGCGATATTATTATCTTTGGCAAGATTTTGCAATTCAGATGAACATTCTCTAACTTGAGAAACCGATCCTGGAGAACTTTGCATTTCATGATTATGGATGGCTTGAATACTATCAATAATTGCGAAACTTGGATTTACACTTTTGATCTCTTCAATAATTAGGGATAAATTGGTTTCTGCAAAAATTTTCAAATCTATACTGTTTTGATTTAATCTTTCCCATCTAATTTTTACTTGTTCTAGAGATTCTTCTGCAGTTATATATAAAACTTTCTCATTAAGAGATATTTTTCCTGCTGATTGAAGAACTATTGTGCTTTTGCCTATACCTGGTTCTCCTCCTAGTAATACAACAGATCCAGGAACTATCCCACCTCCAAGCACTCGATCAAATTCTCTAAAACCACTTGTAAATCTTGATATTTTTTCTGATGAAATCTCGTTAAACGGTATAGATTTTTTATTATTTTTTATATTTTTTATTTCTTGATATTTAGATCTCTTACTTTTTATTTCTTCAACAATGGAATTCCATGAGTTGCAATTTAGGCATCTACCAAAGTATTGAGAAGTTTCAGATCCGCAATTCTGACAAATAAAAGTCGATAATTTGCTAGACATTAAGTTTCTGAATGAAGTAATGGAACAAGAATGTTTGGGATATTGCCCCTCTACAAGTTAGATTAGGTTAATAATTAATTCTCTTACTGATTAGCTAATAGAAACAAATGGCTCTATCTAGTCAAACTAAAGAAACTATACTGGTCGCAGATGACGAGGCAAGTATTAGAAGGATTTTGGAGACACGTCTCTCCATGATTGGCTACAAAGTTGTAACTGCAAGTGATGGTAAAGAGGCACTAAAGTTATTTAAGGATTATGAACCTGATTTAGTAGTTCTTGACGTCATGATGCCAAAGTTAGATGGTTATGGAGTTTGTCAAGAATTACGGAAAGATTCTGATGTCCCAATTGTTATGTTAACTGCATTAGGAGATGTTGCAGATAGGATAACAGGTTTAGAATTAGGAGCTGATGATTATGTAGTAAAACCATTTAGTCCAAAGGAGTTAGAAGCTAGAATTAGGTGCGTACTCAGAAGAATCGACAAAGAACAAATTCCTGGGATGCCTAATTCAGGATTAATTCTGGTTACGGATATAAAAATTGATACAAATCGAAGACAAGTTTTTAAAAGTGATGAGAGAATTAGATTAACTGGTATGGAATTTAGTCTTTTAGAGCTTTTGGTCAGTAGGTCAGGTGAGCCATTTAGTAGAGGAGAGATCTTGAAGGAAGTATGGGGATATACCCCCGAGAGACATGTAGATACAAGAGTCGTGGATGTTCATATATCAAGATTAAGATCAAAACTGGAGGCTGATCCTGCAAATCCTGAATTAATTTTGACAGCAAGGGGTACAGGATATCTTTTTCAACGGATTGTCGATATTGCTCCTTTTGATGGTAAATAAATGGGAAAAAAAACAGCACAAAAAATTAATAAGTCCAGAGCTATTAGAAGATTAGTTATTTGGTACAAAAGAAATTCGGCTGTGACTTCTATAGTTGATACTGCTGCAAGTTCTGCGGCCACGGCTAGTAATGTTGCGGGTAATATGGTCTCTGGTGCTGGATCAGTAGTAACAACAGCTAGTAATGTTGCAGGTAATGTTGCAGGTAATGTTGCAGGTAATGTAGTTTCAAGTGCTGAATCTGTTGTTAATACTGCTAGTAGTGTAGTTTCAAATGCTAGTTCAATAGCTAAAAATACACTACAGCCATTTGTTTTTGACCCATTAAAAAGATTACAAAATAACGATAATATTTTAGATAGGGTGGAGGAATCTCAATCTAAAAGAATTTGGATCGCAGTTGATGGTATGGGTGGAGATTATGCTCCTGGTCCAATTCTTGAGGGTTGCCTAGAAGCAATAAGTAGATTTCCAATAAATATAAAGTTTGTCGGCAAAATTGAAAAAGTTAAAGATGCAGCAGAAAAAACTGGTTTATCAGAATTATTAGAAAATGAAATAGATAATAATCGTCTTGAATTAATTGATAGTGGAGAACCTATTGGGATGAATGAAGAAGCTACTGCAGTTAGAAAAAAGAAAAATGCAAGTATAAATGTTGCAATGGATTTAGTAAGAAATAATAAAGCTGAAGCTGTCTACTCAGCGGGTAATTCAGGCGCCATGATGGCTTCTGCCATATTTAGAATTGGGAGATTGAAAGGGATTGAGAGACCAGCTATAGGAGCATTGTTTCCAACAAGGGATCAAACTCGCCCGGTATTAGTTTTAGATGTCGGTGCAAATACTGATTGTAAGCCATCTTATCTGCATCAATTTGCTCTTCTAGGTAATATTTATGCAAAAGACGTCCTACAAGTTCAAAAACCAAAAATTGGCCTTTTAAATATTGGAGAAGAAGAATGTAAAGGTAATGATTTATCCTTAAAAACATTTGAATTATTATCTTCTGAAAAAAGTTTTGATTTTGGAGGTAATTGTGAAGGGCGAGATGTATTATCAGGTAGTTTCGACGTAGTAGTCTGTGATGGATTTACTGGAAATATATTATTGAAATTTCTTGAATCTGTGGGAGGAGTTTTATTAGATATTTTGAGATCTGAACTGCCACGTGGCAGGCGGGGGAAAGTTGGTTCAGCTTTTTTAAAAAGTAATCTACTCAGAATTAAGAAAAGGTTAGATCATGCTGAACATGGAGGAGCTTTATTACTAGGGGTGAATGGTATTTGCGTTATTGGTCATGGAAGTAGCAAATCTTTATCAGTAGTTAGTGCTCTTCGCTTGGCTCACTCTGCAGTGAATCATGGCGTTATGGACAATTTAAATCAACTGCAAAAGCTTCAAGTTTTAAATTCATAAAACATATTGAGTCAAATTTATGTTTGACTAATATAAGTAACTAAAAAATTCTTTTGGAAGGAATAAATTTTAATCAGATTGGAGTGTCATTCAAGGGAAGTGGAAGTTATGTACCTGATCAAATCCTAACCAATCAAAAAATTAGTCAAAAAGTTGATACAAACAATGAATGGATACAATCTAGAACTGGCATTTCTGAGAGAAGAATCTCTAGCGTAGAAGATAATGTTACTGAGATGGGTTATAAGGCTGCTTTAACTGCTATAGAAATGGCTAATTGGGATATTAAAACGATTGATTTGATTGTTTTAGCTACTTCTACTCCGCATGATTTATTTGGATCAGCCCCATCTATTCAAGCTAAATTAGGGGCAGCTAATGCTGTAGCTTTCGATTTAACTGCAGCTTGTAGTGGTTTTTTATTTGCCTTAATAACAGCCTCACAATATTTAAAAGGGGGTAGTTTTAAAAGGGCTATTGTTATTGGAGCAGATCAATTATCAAGTTTTGTTGATTGGAACGATAGAAGAAGTTGTATTCTCTTTGGAGATGGTGCCGGTGCATTAGCAATTGAAGCCACAAATGAATTTGATAATTTTATAGGTTTTGATATGAGAACCGATGGGGGAAGGGGTTCTTTTCTTAATCTTCCATCAAAAAAGAATAAGGATTCAATAGTTGATGAAATTGACTTTTTAAGTGGAGGTTTTTCTCCAATTCAGATGAATGGTCAAGAAGTTTATAAATTCGCAGTTAAAGAAGTTCCCCTAATTCTTGAAAAGTTGTTTAAGAAAATGAAATATAATTCTGATCAAGTTGATTGGCTCTTACTGCATCAAGCTAATCAAAGAATATTGGATTCTGTAGGAGAAAGGTTAAAAATTCCCAGAGAAAAGATTCTTAGTAATTTAGAAAAATATGGCAATACGTCAGCAGCAACAATTCCACTAATGATGGATGAGGCTGTAAGAGATTATAGAATTAAACAAAATGATATTATTGCTACAAGTGGTTTCGGTGCTGGGTTAAGTTGGGGTGCAGCCCTAATTAAATGGGGTTAAAAACAAAATAGGAACATTATGACAGTTGCATGGGTTTTCCCTGGACAGGGTTCGCAAAAAATTGGAATGGCAAAACAAATTGAAAATTTGCCGAGCACAAAAGAGAGGTTTAGTTATGCTTCTGAGATATTTGAGAGAAATTTATTTGAAATTTGCGAGTTAAATTCTGATCCAACAAATCCTCTAAGTGATTTGAATAATACGAGAAATACACAAATCTGTCTTTTTTTGGTTGAATCAATTTTATTAGATGCCTTAAAAGAAAATGGTTTTAAACCAACTTATGTTGCTGGGCATAGTTTGGGAGAAATAACTGCATTATATTGTGCGGATGTTTTTTCATTCGAAGACTGCGTATCACTAATAAAAGTAAGATCTCAATTAATGGTAGATGCTGGGCAAGGATCTATGGCAGCAGTAATTGGTTTTGATAGAAATGAACTTGATTTATTAGTCAAAAAAAGTGAAGATGTTGTCATTGCAAACGATAATAGCTCGTCCCAAGTTGTCTTATCAGGATCTAATGAAGAGTTAGACAATTTATCGAAAGAAATTCCTTGTAAAAGATTCCTAAAATTAAATGTTTCAGGTGCATTCCATTCACCATTCATGGATGAGCCTGCAGTTAAATTTTCTGAATATTTAAAACAGATTAAGTTTAAAAGTCCTTCTTTCCCAGTAATAAGTAATTATGAACCTTCATTATGTGACGATCCTAATGAGCTTAAAACTAGATTGGAAAATCAAATGTGTAATGGCGTAAGGTGGCGAGAAACTATGGATTTAATGGCAAAAGATAATGATCTTCATTTTGTTGAAGTTGGCCCATCAAATGTGCTTAGCGGTTTAGCAAAAAGACATATGAAAGATTTAAAAATTTCTCAAGTTTCATCTTCTAATCACATAACTTATTAATTAAGTATGACAAATGATGTTTTTCAAAAATTAATCTATCAATTAGTTAGCAAACTTTTTGTATTGCCAATTTATAGATTTTTTTTTAGAGGTCATTTAATAGGTAGAGAGAATATTCCGCAAAAAAATTCTTTTATAATGGTTTCTAATCATGGTTCTTTGCTTGACCCTCCTTTGTTAGGTCATGCTCTTGGACGTAATATATCTTTCATGGCCAAGGCAGAGCTATTTAAAATACCTTTTCTTGGGTTTATTATTAAAGCTTGTGGAGCTTATCCTGTAAAAAGAGGAATTGTTGATAAAAATACCATTAAAACAGCATGTACAAAATTATCAAATGATAATTGCATTGGAATATTTATTGATGGTACGCGTCAAAAAAATGGTCGAGTGAATAAGCCCAAACACGGTGCAGCATTATTAGCCTTTAAAAATCAAAAATTATTATTGCCTGTCGCAATAGTTAATTCTCATAAACTAATAAGATTTAAATTCTTTATTCCTTTGTTTTCAAAAATAGTTATTAAAGTCGGAACACCTGTTCAACCTCCTCAGAGTTCATCAAGAGATGATCTGAATTCTGTAACAATGTATCTTCAAGATAAAATTAATAATTTGATTGGATGAATATTTAGTTAATTGGAGAAATAGGGTAAAGAGGCAAAACTTTTCTCCAAGAATTTAAATTTGAATTTAATAAATTTTTATTTGCTAAGTTTAATAGTTCTTTTAAATCTTCTTTATCATCATAATTAGCCTCAAAAGTAAGTTCTTTACTCCCAAGTTCTTTGACAACTTTTGGTAAAACTGTTTCTCGAATGAATAGATCCGAGGAATTTTTTTCTTCATAACAA
Source organism: Prochlorococcus marinus XMU1412 (assembly GCF_017696315.1). Lineage (NCBI taxonomy): Bacteria > Bacillati > Cyanobacteriota > Cyanophyceae > Synechococcales > Prochlorococcaceae > Prochlorococcus > Prochlorococcus marinus. The sequence continues at coordinate 135,687 of NZ_JAAORJ010000001.1, forward strand.
ATTTCATATTTACCTGCAATTAAACCTTTTCGTTTTAATTTTTTGTAAATCCAGAATGATTTTTTGTTTGTAAAGATATTATTTTTTGATGCAATTCTTTTTGCCATTATTTCAAATGAACTAAAACTGTCTAGAGGACAATTTATTTGTTGTGAGATAGTTCTTGCTAAAACTACAATAAGTCGTGAAGCATTAAAATTTGCTGGCCCTATGCTGACAGATAACTTATTTATTTTTTGTAAATTTTCTTTGGAAATGAATTTGTTAAGATCATTAATTAAATTGTTGCAAAGGTCATTATCAAATTTTTTGATAAATAATTCATCAGATTCAAGAGTATTGTTTTTTCTATACCCGAAGCCAAAAGAATTGTCTGTGCTATGAATCACTAATGTAGGGTAATTTTCTCTTTGTTTTAATTTATTTGTCATCTATTACCTTTAAACAGGTAATTCCATGCCTGGATTACATTTAGACCATTTACCAAATTCATTTTCAAAACTTTCACAAGATTGAACATCCCAATCAGTTTTATAATCACCATTATTGTCTTTAACTATATTGACATGAATGAATGGTTTTTTTGCTTTAAAATCAGGAAGATCACAAATATGATCAACACCATGATTATTCTCAACATCATGATATGTGATACATCTATCAACCCACTTACAGTTGATGCAAATGCACATAACTATTAAATAAAATGAAAAGTAGCATTCACACAGATCATACACTAATAATTGATGAATTAGAAACAAGTATAAAATTTCATAATTTGGATTTAATATTAGGTTTGTTACCTAAAGGATCATATTTGGTTGGTGGTTATATAAGAGATATTATTTTGGGCAGAAAAACTGAAAAGGCAGATGTTGATATTGTGGTACCTTTAAATGCAATTGAAATTGGGAAAAAGATTGCAGATAATATTGGATCAAAATTTATAATTTTAGATGAAAAAAGAGAAGTAATAAGAATTATTCTTAAGCATATTTATATTGATATTGCTAATCAAGTTTCATCCACGATAGAAGAAGATTTATATTCTAGAGACTTTTCGATTAATTCAATTGCTTTTTTATTTGATAAGAAGTGTTTGGTTGATCCATTAAATGGTCTTAAAGATCTAGAGATTTCTTTGCTTAGAACTAATTCTGAAAAAAATTTACTAAATGATCCTTTACGCATATTAAGATGTTTTCGATTTGTTTCAGAATTGAATTTTAAAATTGATCTTGATTTAATTACCTTTATTAAAAAAAATAAAGGGAAATTAAATCTTGTTGCTAAAGAGAGGATTAATTATGAAATACAGAAAATAGTTCAAGGAGAAAATGCTCTTAATGCAATATTGTTTATAAAAAAATTAAATATATTTAGTACTGATAATTTATCTGAAGATTCTTTTTTTTTGGATTTAGAGAAAATTAATTATTCAGAACTTAATCGAGAAGAAAGAGAAAAATTTCTACCATCATTTTTTATTGCTCAAATTTTAGATGTTGTATCCTTAGAAAAACTTAAATTTAGTAAATCTGAAATAGCAAAAACTAAGTTATTACGAAAATGGCATTTTTTGTTGGAGAAAAAAAATATATCTCAATTAACTGAATCAGATAGATTTGCTTTACATAAAGAATTAGAGATGTTTCTTCCAGCTTTTATTTTTTATTTGCCTCAAAACTTTCGATTAGATTGGCTTCATAGATGGCGAGACAATAATGACAAATTATTTCATCCTTCAAACTTACTTAATGGTGAGGTAATCAAAAAAAATTTAAAAATAAAGGATGGGCCTATCTTAGGAGAGCTGTTACGCTATCTTTCAAAGGAACTTGCATATAAGAGATTAAATAATTTTGATGAAGCTATTTATAAAGCAAAGCGATGGATTGAACAAAATGCACCAAAATGTGATTAAATACACATAGCTAAGTTTTGTTTAGAAGTTCAGACTTCAAAATCATTTTTAAAAATTTATGAGCATTCGCATTTACATTGGCAATTTACCACAAGGATTTAATCCAAAAGAATTTGATACACTTTTAAAGTCAGTTTCTGATTCGATTAGATTTAAAGCAGTACTAGATAAGGAAACTAAAGAATGCAGGGGGTTTGGTTTCGCGACAGCTAATAATGACGATAATGCTAATTTATTAATTCAAAAGTTAAACGGTTTTGAATTTAATGGTTCTAAATTACGAGTTGAGCTATCCGAAAAGAAAGATTCTGCTTCAAATAAAAGAAATGGTGGAAAATTAAACAAAAATAAGAAGAGGAAAGACTTTAAGAAAATTGTTCATAGTGATGCTCCTAACCTAGAAGCACCTGATCCCAGATGGGCTGGAGAATTATCTAAATTGAAAGATTTGTTGGCTAATCAGAAGACGCCTGCTTAGTTACTTAATTCTAGAAATTAAAAAAGATATTGGAATCTCAAGAGCTTTTACTGAATTTTTTACAAAAGCTCTATTATTAAAAACATCATAATCTAATCTTTCAATAGAATCTAATATTCCTCTGTAAAGACGTAAAGATGTCCACACAGGCCATCTTGCGTCAGAAGATAGCCACTTAATACCATCCTCAGACTTTTGGAACCATTCACGAGCTCTTGTTAATTGAAAGTTCATCAGTGCTTTCCACTGCTTGTTTATTTTTCCTTTTAAAAGTTCTTCTTCAGAATAATTAAATTTTTCAATATCCGCTTGAGGGAGATAAATTCTTCCTCTGTGTCTATCTTCTCCCACATCTCTTAATATATTGGTTAATTGATTTGCAATTCCAAGCGCTATAGCTGCTTCAGAGGGGTCAGGCATGGCACTCCATGGGGCTGATGTATAAGCACTATCAATCCCCATCACATTTTGAGTCATTAAACCAACAGTCCCCGCAACTCTATAACAATAGAGTTTTAATTCATCAAAATCTTTGTATCTAAATTTATTCAGGTCCATTCTCTGGCCATCTATCATATCTAGATAAGGTTGAATACTTTGTGGATATTTCTCGATCGTATCTAATAGAACTGAGTCTAATTCAGATTTAATATTCCCTTTAAATACATTTTTAGTATTTTCTTCCCATTCATCTAGATTATCTGAAAGCTCATCTTGTGATTTAGTTGAGGCTTCTACGCTATCCATTATTTCATCTGTTCTTCTACACCATACGTAAATAGCCCAAATAGCTTTTCTCTTTTCTTGAGGTAATAGAAGAGTACCCAAGTAAAAGGTTTTAGCCCATTGTTGAGTTTCTTTTCGGCATATCTCGTATGCTTGATCTAGTTGAGAAATTGAATTTTTCAAAAAGTTTTAGCTGAATTGAATGATCTTGCAAATGTTATGAAGAAACATTTTGAGAGGTTTTGGAATATTCCTTATTAATTGATTCCGCGCATAATTTGCCACTTAAAACAGCTCCTTCCATAGATGCTAAATATTTTTGCATTGTATAATCACCAGCTAAAAAAAAGTTTTTTATGGGGGATTTTTGACTAGGTCTGAACTCTTGACATCCCGGAATTGCCTTATAAACAGATCTTGGTGTTTTAACTACTTTATATTTTCTTAATTTTGTCTTATCGTCACCCATGAAATGTGTTGGGAATAATTTCTTCAATTCTTCCATAGTTGCATCAACGATGTCTTGATCACTTCTATTTATCCAATCTTTTGCCGGTGCGAAAACTAATTCAAGCATTGATCTATTTGGATCTTCGTATTCTTTACATGTAATACTCATATCTGCGTAAACACTGAGAAGTGGTGATCTGCTAAATAGTAGATGGTCGATATCCGTTAATTTTTTGTCAAACCATAAATGGATATTAATGACTGGCACACCATTTAAACCATCTAATTTAGAAAATGCATCTAACCCTTTCCATTGTTTAGGGATCATTAATTTAAAGAGATCTACAGGCATTGCACTTACATAAGCATCCGCCGTTAGCTCTTCCTTTTCGTTTTTATCTAAAGAGGCAACAGTAAAACTTTTTACTGTACTGTCCTCATTAAGGTTGATTTGTCTTAATGGACTATTCATGTGAACTTCTCCACCACGAGCAGTAATATAATCAACCATTGGCTGACAAAGTCTTTCTGGAGGAGCTCCGTCGAGGAATGCCATTTTAGAACCATTTTTTTCTTGTAAAAATCTGTTTAATGCTGTTAATAAAACTGTAGATGATATTTCATCAGGCCCAATGAAATTAAGAGCTTTACTCATCGCTATAAAAACTTCATCATTAACCCTTTCCGGTATATTGTGCTCTTTTAGCCAATCGGTCCATGATTTTGTATCACATTTATCTAAGTACTTTTGGCCTCTCAACATTGCAGGCACTAAACCTAATCCAAATAGAATCTTTTCATTCCAAGAAAGCATATCATTATTGCTTAATATTGCTGAAACTCCATTAACGGGAGCAGGTATATCGGGAAAGTCGAATCTACTGTAAGTTCCAGGCTCTGATGGCTGATTAAAGATCATTGAATGACTTTTCCATTGGAGTCTATCTTCAATATCTAGTTCCTTAAAAAGTTGCAACATATTTGGGTAGGCTCCAAAAAATATATGTAACCCAGTTTCATACCAATCCCCATCTTCGTCTTTCCATGCGGCAACTTTCCCACCTAAAACATCCCTAGCTTCGAGTACAATCGGTATGTGTCCATTATCGACTAAATATTTAGCACATGATAAACCTGCTAAACCGGCACCAGCAATTACAACACGCATTATAAAATCAAGAAAAAAATTAACACTTACTAATAAGCTACATTAAAGTTAGAACATAATAGTTTTTTTCGTTGATTATTTCGTAAAATTATGGAAAAAATGCTTTTAAAATCGACTACTAGACATGTAAGAATTTTCACTGCCGAAGTGGTAGATGAAGAATTAAAGTTTCATCCCAATAAACTAACTCTTGATTTAGATCCTGATAATGAATTTATTTGGAATAAAGATTCTCTAAACAAAATAAATGAAAAATTCAATGAATTAATAAAAGGGAGAGCAGGAAAGGATTTAGATGATTATGAACTTCGAAAAATAGGATCAGAAATCGAGGGTTTAATTAAATTTTTGCTTCAAGATGGTCAGTTAAGTTATAACCCTGATTGTAGAGTAATGAATTATTCAATGGGTTTACCAAAGACAAATGAAGTGCTGTGAATAGATCATCCTCAAATAGAAGGCCAAGGAGAGGCTCAAATAGAAGTTATTATCCTCCTAATCCAAGGGACATGGATTCGTATGGTCAAAGAAACAATAGATTGCCTGCTTCTTCTGAACAAAAGATCAACTTTAGTACAGGAACCATTGCCGTACTTGCTGGAGTACTAATTTTAGGAGTTGGTATTGGAAGCGCTATTACCAGTACAACGGATGGCGGTCAGGGAAATATAGCAAGTCAACAACAATTAGATATGGCTGTTCCAGACCCTGAATTTTGCAGACAATGGGGAGCTAGTGCTTTTGTAATTGATGTTGAAATGTATACGACTCTAAATCCATCTACGAGTTTTGTAACGCAACCAGCTCTTCAGCCAGGGTGTGTGATTAGAAGAGAGAATTGGACAGTGTTACAGAAACAGGGCGCAATTAGTAATGAAGATGTAAGAGAATGTAAGCAAAGGATGAATACTTTTGCTTATATTGGTTCTATAAGAGATAAGCCAATAGTTAAGTGCGTTTATCAGACTGATGTAAATGAAAATAAATTTATAATAAAAGGCGATGGACAAGCCGAAGATGGAGGGGTAGGTATTAATAAAGAAGCAATTCAGTTTTGATCAAAATTATATATGCCTTAAAGGGCTTTCTAAACTAGCAAATTGTGGAAGAATGTTTTTCTTAAATACTTCTGATGCTCGTGATGTATATCTTGACGGATTAGTAATTAATTTAAGTTCTCTTTTCACCTCTAAATCAGCAACGAATGCTTTGTGGATTGTTCCAGCCGATAATTCTCTTTCAATAGAAACAACAGGCAAAAAGGAAGCTCCTAAGCCTGATTGAACCGCATTCTTGATTGCTTCAAGAGAGTTAAGTTCCATTTCAATTTTTAATCTTTGAATATCAAGCCCAGAATCTTGGAGAAGTTTGTCAACAACTTTTCTTGTTGTAGATTGTGAGTCTAATGTTACAAAATTTAATTTGTATAAGTCTTCCTTTAGAAGCTCTTTTTTGGTGGAAAGTGGATGTTTAGATGGTAAAACTAATGCCAATTCATCAGTGGCATATGGAATTACTTGCAGCAAATTTTCCAAATCGCCAGGTAATTGACCGCCAATAATGGCTAAGTCAATTTGTCCATTGGCGACACTCCAACCAGTTCTTCTAGTACTGTGAACTTGAAGTTGAACGGATACATCAGGGTATTTTTGTCTGAATAGTCCTATCATTCTCGGCATTAAATACGTACCCGTTGTTTGGCTCGCTCCAATAACAAGAGTTCCACCTTTTAAGCTATTTAAATCTTCAATAGCTTTGCAAGCTTCGTCGCATTGATTCAAAATTCGTTCACAATATTCAAGTAATAGTCTCCCTGCTTCAGTCAATAGAGCCTTCCTTCCACCTCTATCGAAAATTGTGATTTCAAGTTGTTTTTCTAAATTTTGTATTTGTAAACTCACGGCAGGTTGGGTTACATATAAGAGGTCGGCAGCTTTTTTAAAACTTCCTTGAGCTGCTATAGCTTTTAATATTCTTAATTGGTCGAGTGTAAATGGTAATTCTGGCATCTATTATGCCTACAATTTCTTATAATTCTAATGCTTAGATGCATTCTTGTTAAGAACAAAAATTATTTGAACAATCTAAATATATGGAGACTCATAAAACTTCCCTAATTATTTTACTTTTGATTTTGATTTTTGCGGTAATTCATAGTGGGGGAGCTGCTTTAAGAATCAAAGCAGAATCTATTATGGGTCCGAGATTATGGCGCTTATGTTTTGTTTTCTTAAGTTTGCCATCTGCAATTATCTTGATTAGCTATTTTTTGGCTCATAGATATGACGGAATAAGATTATGGAATTTACAGGGAAATAATTTTGTTTTTATGGTCGTTTGGTTCTTAACTGCAATAAGTTTTTTATTTTTATATCCCGCTACTTACAATTTGCTAGAAATTCCTTCGGTTTTAAAACCTAAAGTACGAATCTATGGAACTGGGATAATGCGAATCACAAGACATCCACAAGCATTTGGTCAGATAATTTGGTGTTTTGCTCATACTTTATGGATTGGCACATCATTCACCTTAGTAACTTCTATTGGCTTAGTTTTGCATCATCTTTTTGCAATTTGGCATGGCGATAAGAGATTAGCAAATAGATTTGGAGAAGAATTTGAAATTTTTAAAAAAAATACTTCCATAATCCCTTTCATGGCAATACTTGAGGGCAGGCAAGAATTTAAGATTAAAGAATTTTTTAGGTTATCTCAATTTGGTATATTAATCGCAATAGGCGTACTTTGGTGGTCTCATCAATATATAAATATTGCTGTTAAAACATTTAATTCATCATTTTTGTCTGAATTTTTCAATTGACAGTTTAAAATCAAAATATAAGTTCTTTAAAACATGCCACAAGCTTCAGAAATTGCCTGGTTAATTCCCGTTTTTCCACTTATTGGAGCAGTGCTTTCTGGCTTAGGACTAATAAGCATCAACAAGAAAATAAATAATTCAAGAGAAATTGTTTCTGTAGGTCTAATTTCTTTCGTTGGGATTTCTGCGGTAATTAGTTATAAAGCTTTAATTGAACAAATTAATGGTTATCAATCAGTAGAGAAATTATTTGTATGGGCCAATGCAGGGGATTTCACAATTCCAATGGGGTTTGTCCTTGATCCTTTGGGAAGTGTAATGCTTGCGTTAGTAACTACAATAACTTTGCTTGTAATGATTTACTCTCATGGTTACATGGCGCATGACAAAGGTTATGTCAGATTTTTTACATATCTAGCATTATTTAGTAGTTCAATGATGGGATTAATAGTTAGTCCGAATTTATTAGAAATTTATGTTTTTTGGGAATTAGTTGGGATGTGTTCTTATTTATTGGTTGGTTTTTGGTATGACAGGGATGGCGCTGCACACGCTGCACAAAAAGCATTTGTTGTTAATAGAGTGGGAGATTTTGGTTTATTGTTAGGAATTCTTGGTCTATTTTGGGCAACAAATAGTTTCGATTTTAATGAAATTGCTACTGGAATTTCTCAATCGATATCTGACAATTCGATACCCATTTGGGCTGCTTTATTGCTTTGTTTCTTAGTTTTTTTAGGGCCAATGGCTAAATCTGCTCAGTTTCCTCTTCACGTGTGGTTACCTGATGCGATGGAAGGCCCGACTCCTATTTCTGCACTTATCCATGCTGCAACAATGGTTGCAGCGGGAATTTTTCTTGTAGCAAGACTTCAACCTTTGTATTCAATATTCCCCTCTATTCAGTTCATTATTGCTTTAGTTGGCACCATTACTTGTTTTTTAGGAGCCTCTATAGCTCTGACCCAAATGGATTTAAAAAAAGGTTTAGCTTATAGCACAGTTTCTCAGCTTGGGTATATGATGCTCGCAATGGGTTGTGGAGCACCAGTAGCTGGAATTTTTCATTTAGTGACTCATGCTTGCTTTAAAGCAATGCTATTTTTGGGATCTGGTTCAGTAATACATGCTATGGAAGAAGTGGTTGGCCATCAGCCTGTATTAGCTCAAGATATGAGATTGATGGGCGGTTTAAGAAAAAAGATGCCATACACTTCAACAACATTTTTAATAGGTTGTATAGCAATTAGTGGAATTCCTCCATTGGCAGGTTTTTGGAGTAAAGACGAGATTCTAGGAAATGCTTTTATATCATTTCCAGCTTTTTGGTTCGTAGGACTTCTCACAGCTGGCATGACTGCTTTTTATATGTTTAGGCTTTATTTCTTGACATTTGAAGGAGATTTCAGAGGGGACAATAAAGAATTACAAAAACAGCTTCTAATAGCCTCTAAAACAAACCTAGATGAAGAAAATGAAGAAGAGCACGAAGAAAATGGCTCTATTCATGAGTCACCCTGGTCAATGACATTTCCCTTGGTATTTCTGGCTGTGCCGTCTGTAATTATTGGTTTTATGGGACTTCCATGGGATAGCAAAATTGCAAATTTACTAGATCCTGAAGAAGCAGAGACTGCTGCAAAAGCCTTCGAATTAAAAGAATTTTTGCCTTTAGCAATTGCGTCAGTACTTATTGCATCAGCTGGAATCATTATTGCTTATCAGGCATATTTTGTACGAAAAATTAATTTATCAGTTTTATTTGCCGAAAAGTTTCCTAGTATCAACCGATTTTTATCCAATAAATGGTATCTAGATGATATAAATGAAAAACTTTTTGTTAAGGGTAGTAGAAAACTTGCTAAAGAAGTTTTAGAGGTTGATTCTAAGGTTGTTGATGGCGTCGTAAATCTTACTGGACTTGTAACTTTAGGCAGTGGAGAAGGTTTAAAATATTTTGAGACTGGTAGGGCTCAATTTTATGCGCTTATTGTTTTTGGAGGTGTAATTTTACTAGTTGCTATATTTGGTTTTCAATCTCCTCAAGTATCTTAATTACAATTGTGTGTCTTCACTGTCCATTGGGGTGAAAAAATACAGAAAATTTCTAGACTTTATTTAAGATAAATTTCTTATTAAATTGAGTACTTATTTTTATACACATTTTGCGACACAAATGTTGGGAAATTTGGGAGCTGGATTGTCTAATTTTCCTTGGTTATCTGCTTCAATTTTATTCCCAATTGGTAGTGCATTTGTGATACCTTTTTTCCCTGATAAAGGAGATGGCAAAGAGGTTAGATGGTTTGCATTGTCTATTGCATTAATAACTTTTTTAATAACTGTAGGTTCATATATCAATGGCTTTGATATTAGTAATGAAAATGTTCAATTGAAAGAAAATATAAGTTGGCTACCTGATTTAGGTCTTACTTGGTCTGTTGGCGCTGATGGCATGTCTATGCCGTTAATATTATTGACTAGTTTTATCACTGCTTTAGCAGTTCTTGCTGCATGGCCAGTAAAGTTCAAACCAAAGTTATTTTTCTTTTTAATATTGGTTATGGATGGCGGACAAATAGCTGTGTTTGCAGTACAAGATATGCTGTTATTTTTTCTAACTTGGGAACTTGAGTTAATTCCCGTTTATTTATTACTGGCTATATGGGGTGGAAAAAATCGACAATATGCAGCAACAAAATTCATTATCTATACAGCTGGCAGTTCTATCTTTATTCTTCTGGCCGCGTTAGCAATGGGTTTCTATGGTACAGAAATTCCTAACTTTGAGTTTTCGCACTTGGCGGCTCAAGATTTTAGTCAAAAATTTCAAATATTATGTTATGTAGGGCTTTTAATTGCATTTGGTGTGAAACTACCAATAGTACCTCTTCATACTTGGCTCCCAGATGCTCATGGAGAGGCTACAGCTCCTGTTCATATGCTTCTGGCAGGAATTTTATTAAAGATGGGAGGATATGCTCTTTTAAGATTTAATGCACAATTATTACCTGTAGCTCATGCTCAATTTGCCCCATTATTAATAGTTCTGGGGGTAGTCAACATAATTTATGCTGCATTAACTTCTTTTGCTCAAAGAAATCTTAAGAGAAAAATCGCATATAGTTCGATAAGTCATATGGGTTTTGTTCTTATTGGTATAGGGAGTTTTAGTAGCCTTGGAACAAGTGGAGCTATGCTGCAAATGGTTAGTCATGGATTAATAGGTGCAAGTTTATTTTTTCTTGTTGGCGCCACCTATGACAGAACAAAGACTCTTAAACTTGATGAAATGAGTGGTGTAGGACAAAAAATGAGAATTATGTTTGCCCTATGGACTGCTTGCTCCCTTGCTTCCTTGGCTTTGCCTGGTATGAGTGGATTTGTTTCCGAATTGATGGTATTTACAGGGTTTGTTACTGATGAAGTGTATACACTTCCTTTTAGGGTAGTGATGGCCTCTTTAGCTGCTATCGGTGTAATACTTACTCCTATTTATCTACTTTCAATGTTGCGAGAAATTTTCTTTGGTAAAGAAAATACTAAATTAATTGAAGAAAGAAAACTTATAGATGCAGAGCCAAGGGAAGTTTATATTATTGCCTGTTTACTTTTACCGATTATTGGAATAGGTTTATACCCAAGATTAATTACTGAAAGTTACATTGCATCTATCAATAATTTGGTCGATCGAGATTTAACTGCAGTTAAAGGTGCTGTGAAAACAAATATTTTTTCAGGGACTAAAACAAATGACATATTAAAAGCCCCAAAAATATAATTTTTTAAATTTATGCAATATTGTTTGGCATTAAATAAATTAAAAGATATCTTGTGATTAGATTTTATCTATTTTAAAATATCTAATTTAAATCCTATTGGTAGACAACAATTAGGCCCTAGATTGTTGATTAAGTTTCTTCAAGACGCCGCAGGTAAAGGCGAGCTTGATCCATGGGATATTGATGTAATCAGTGTAATTGATAGTTTTTTAGAGCAATATTCACATACTTTTAATCAATCTGCAAATAGTCAAATCTCGTATCAGAAGGATTTAGCTGAGACCAGTGAAGCATTTTTCGCGGCTTCCGTACTAGTTAATCTTAAGGCTCAAGTTTTGGAGTCTGATGTTTTCAAAGAAAATTCCTCAGATTTTGAAGATGAATTTGATTTGGATGATCAAGATTGGATTGATAAAGAATTTGATATTCCAAAATATCCTGAAAAATATCTAAGGAGAAGATCAATTGCTCAACCAATTCTTAAACGTACAACAACATTGGGAGAACTTGTAAGTCAGTTAGAGTCAATAGCAGAAGTTATAGAAACCCAAGATCTTTTGCTCATGAAGAGAAAAAGAAATAAAAAATATTCTGATAAGGCTTTAATTTCTAAAGTAAAATCATTAGCGCATCGCGAGAAACTTCCAGAAACAACTAAAGCATTAGGGAAATTTATTGAAGGATGGGAAAAGGCATTACAATGGACAGATTTTGAATATTTAGTCAAGAAATGGCAAACAGTAGTAAAAAATGATTTAGATAAAGATCGTTTAGGAGTTTTTTGGGCTTTGTTATTTTTATCATCTGAAAACAAAATTGAAATTAAACAAATTAATTCCTTATATGGCCCAATTCAAATTAAAAGAATAATACCCGATGGTGGCTTAGCTCAATTGCCTATAGAAAATCTTGAGGTAAGTAATACCTCTTCCTCGGCTGCTTAGAAGCTTCATAGTAATAACGTATAATTTTAACAAATGGTTTTGAATTTATGAAGGCAATGATACTTGCGGCAGGTAAAGGCACACGTGTTCAGCCTATTACGCATGTTATTCCGAAACCGATGATTCCGATTTTGCAAAAACCTGTTATGGAGTTTCTCTTGGAACTTTTAAGAGAACATAATTTTAAGGAAATAATGGTCAATGTTTCTCATCTGGCTGAAGAAATTGAAAATTATTTTAGGGATGGGCAAAGATTTGGAGTAGAAATCGCTTATAGTTTTGAAGGAAGAATTGAAGATGGAGAATTAATAGGTGATGCTTTGGGATCCGCAGGAGGATTAAAAAAAATTCAGGATTTTCAAAATTTCTTTGATGAAACTTTTGTTGTTTTATGTGGTGATGCTTTAGTTGATTTAGATTTAACTCAAGCTGTTAAAAAACATAAACAGAAAGGAGCTATTGCGAGCTTAATAACAAAGAAGGTAACTAAAGATCAAGTATCAAGTTACGGTGTCGTAGTTTCTGATGAAAATGGCCGAATAAAGGCTTTTCAAGAAAAGCCAACAGTTGATCAAGCTTTAAGTGACTCTATAAATACAGGAATTTATCTTTTCGAACCCGAAATTTTTAATTACATACCTTCAGCAGAGAAATTTGATATTGGAGCTGATCTTTTCCCTAAACTTGTTGAAATGGATTTACCATTTTTTGCTTTACCAATGGATTTTGAATGGGTAGATATTGGAAAAGTTCCTGATTATTGGAGTGCTATTAGAAATGTATTGCAAGGTAAGGTAAGACAAGTGCAAATACCAGGTAAGGAAATTAAACCAGGAGTTTTTACTGGTTTGAATGTCGCGGCTAACTGGGAAAAGGTTAATATTAGCGGGCCGGTTTATATAGGAGGCATGACTAGGATCGAGGATGGAGCAACTATTATTGGTCCTTCTATGATTGGACCAAGTTGTTGCATTTGCGAGGGAGCAACTATAGATAACTCAATTATTTTTGATTATTCTAAAATTGGTAAAGGGGTAAGACTTATGGATAAGTTAGTATTTGGTAAATATTGTGTTGGCAAAAATGGAGATCATTTTGATTTGCAAGATGCATCTTTAGATTGGTTAATAGCAGATTCAAGAAGATCTGATTTGACTGAGCCATCACCTCAACAGAAAGCTATGGCAGAATTATTAGGTACTGATTTGATTAATATTCCAGACTAAGATTAGCTTTTTCAATAATCTCAGGAATTAAATGCTCTGCTTTTACGGCCATTAGATGAACACCATTTGCGATATTAATGAAATCATGTGCTTGTTCAGATGCAATTTCAATGCCTTCTTGTAATGGGTCTTTAGCATCTTTAAGACGATTTAAGATATTTTCAGGGACGTTTGCGCCTGGAACGTATTTGTTTATAAAGAGAGCGTTTTTGTAAGACTTTAATAGAAATACACCTGCAATGACTGGAATTTCAAGAGGCTTGCTAATTTTTTCACAAAACTCTATCAAATTTTCTCTTTCCATAACCATTTGAGTTTGTATAAATCCAGCTCCAGCCTCTTTTTTCTTTCTTAATCTATTTTCTAAACTTCTTTTATTTCTGCAATTTGGATCAGCTGCAGCACCTGCAAAAATAAATGTTTTTTTATCGGAAAGTTCTCCTAGAGTAGGATCAATTCCTTTATTAAAAGCCTGAATTTGTTGAAGTAATCTAACTGACTCAAACTCATGAACGGCTTTGGCATCTTGTTGATCCCCAGCTTTTACTGAATCACCGGTAATGCATAAGATGTTTTTAATTCCTAAAGCATTTGCGCCCAGAATGTCTGATTGTAAAGCAATTTTATTACGATCTCTGCAAGAAATTTGCATTACTGGTTCTATCCCATTTTCCAGTAATAGTTTGGACATTGCCAAGCTGCACATTCTCATTACAGCTCTGCTTCCATCAGTAATGTTAACAGCATGTACCTTATCTTTCAAAAGTTGTGCTATCTTAAGAGATCTTATGGGGCTTCCACCTCTTGGCGGCATTAGCTCTGCCGTTATTACCTTAGATCTTTTTTCTAAAGTCTGCTGAAGTTTCGATTTCAATTGCTTTTGTTTCCTAGTTGGTTAACAAGTGTACTGAGATTGCTAAACTTAATTAATATAAAAAAGGAACTGTTTAATTGCAAATGGTTGAAGAAGAAGTAAACAACATTGATATGATGGGTCTCTCGGCAAGGGAGATGGAAATCATTGATCTCGTAGCTGATGGGCTTACAAATCAAGAAATTGCGGTAAAACTTACTATTAGTAAAAGAACTGTTGATAATCATGTAAGTAATATGTTTACAAAAACTGGTTCTAAAAACAGAGTTGCACTGTTAAATTGGGCAATGGACAACGGAAAGATTTGTAGAGATGGGTTTAATTGTTGTACACTTCCTGACTCGGATTAGGATTAGTATAACCCTCTACTTTGTTTGTATTATCAGCCAAATCCATTAAACAATAATTTGTAGAACCTAATTCGAAGAGTTCAGCATATGCAATACATGCATCCTTATCTGAATCAACAAATCTCAATATTCCTTCTTTGTCGTAGAGACCATACATCTGAAGAAAATAGAAAAATACTTTGCTTAAACATAAAGAAAATATAAGGGATGAGTGGTTCCTTTGACTAGTTACTTTTTAAAGTTGTTAAATAGTCTTCTCTCCACTCTGAAAAAGGATTGTTAGCGAGACTGAAATTGGAGTAATGGTTCAGTCCAGTAATTTCTTTTGAAATGAAAGATGGAAGAAAAAAATCTTCTTTTTCATTAGAAAGTTCAATTTCTGCAATTTCAAGTGGATAATTATTTTCTTTAAAACAATCTATAATCCAAGATTTTTTTTCAATTTCTAGTAAGTATCTATCTTTTTTAATTGTATTTGAAAGATTTGACATTATTGTTTCAGCATCGCTTCGTGGAATGGAGTATTCAAATTCAAAGTTGGTAAAGCCCTTGATATGTTTTTTAAGTGTAATTTTAGAGTTTTTGCCAATAAGCCTTACCCTAATAATCCAATCATCTAAACTTTTAGATAAGTATCCTTGTTCAATATAAATTTTTTTATTTATGAATTCTTTCCAATTATCATTTTTTATAAGAAATCTTCTTTCTATTTCTAAGGCCATTTAATTTTTGAAATCTTTTTGAGATAAATCACCTTTCCAATCTAGTTTTTTTATAAGGGTATTATAGTAGCTTGTGCTTTTTTTAAACTTTATTATTTTGCAGGGCGATTGCCCTTTTTTGATCTCACAATAATAACTTTCCTTAATGGTCATACATTTTGAACCGTCTCTCCATAATTTAATTTCCCCTGTACTTTTTTTTACAGGTTTTATGATTACCTTACTTGTATTAGGTATAACTATTGGTCTACTAGCCAAACTCATTGGGCATATAGGGTTAATTACCATTGCATCAATGCTAGGGTGCACTATTGGCCCCCCTGCAGCCATTGAGTAGGCAGTTGAACCAGTAGATGTAGATATGATTAATCCATCACCTTTGTATTCATTAACCTTCTCATTATCTATTTCAATTTGTATTTGGTTGGTTGGAGAAATGTCTTCTTCAACAGATTTAAAATAAAAATCATTTAAGGCATCGTAGCTTTTTATAATCTTTTTCTCAGAACTTGTCTCATTTATACAAACATTACAATTTAATCTATTACGAAAGTCAATTTTATATTCTTCGTTTTCAAGTATTTCAATAAAAGATTTATCGAATAAAAAATCTTTTTCTTGCGTAAGGAAACCTAGATTACCACCAATATTAAAACTCAACAAAGGAATATCATAATCAGCTAAAGCATTTGCACATTTTAGGAAGGTTCCATCTCCACCAAGAACAATGCCAATACTTGGTAGGAATTCTATATTACAAAAATATTTTTCAATTTCATCTTTATAAAAATCACTTTCAATTCTTTTTGATTTTATATTTTTAGCTTTGAGGACTTCTTCACAGAATTTAGAAGCCTCTTGAGCAATAGAACTATCTGAACGATATATAATAAGCACTAATGAAAGTTTCATTTAGTGGTTTTACCATTTTAATAAATTAAAACTTTCCATATCTACAGTTACCCTATTCCTATAAAGGGATAATAAGATAGCTAATCCAACTGCTGCTTCTGCGGCAGCCACAGTAATTACAAAGATTGTAAAAACTTGTCCTTGAATTAAATTATTATCAACATAGGAAGAAAACGTCATTAAGTTTATATTTACTGCATTGAGCATTAACTCAATGCTCATAAGGACTCTTACTGCATTTCTGCTATTTAATAATCCCCAAATCCCAATACAAAATAGTGCTGAAGATACTATTAAAAATGCTTGAATAGGAATAGATTCTAAATTCATCATAATAAGAGTGAAAGGTTAATTTTTATTTGTAAGTAGTGGTTCTGATGATTTTTCAATTAACTCTTGATCAACAGGTAATCCAGTGGAAATATCCTTGCTCATTACATCTCTTCTAGCTAATACAATAGCTCCAATCATTGCCATTAAAAGTAAAACTGATGCTACTTCAAATGGAAGTAAATAATCACTAAATAGATGTTCACCAATTCTGATAGTTGATTCTTCTCCTATAGAGTTTTGAGGACTTGATAGGGTCCACTCATTAGTCAAGTCAACTCTAATTAAAAGACTTAGCAGGGTTAAACATATTGATGTTGATATGATTCTTCTCGATTTAATGTCACTGATGGGCTTTAAATCTTCTTTTTTATTGACTAACATTATTGCAAAGATTATTAATACATTCACTGCACCTACATAAACTAAAACTTGAGCTGCAGCAACAAAACTTGCATTTAGAAGAAGATATAATCCTGCTACACTCATGAAAACTCCTCCTAGAAGAAAGGCTGAATAAACAATACTTTCAAGCAATACAACACCAATAGCTCCAATAAGGATTACTAAAGATAAAATCGTAAAACAAATAATTTGAGTTGTTATTGCAATGGACATAAATTAATGGAAATTAATTGTTTGGATTAGAAACTTTATCTTTATTTTCATTGGGTTCCGGTCTCATCCAATCATAGACTTCTTCAGGTAATTTACCAACTCTAGTATCTGAAGCTGGGATTTCATGAGGGTCCATGACACCTTTAGGAAGATAGGCAAGTTCTCTTAGAGGTTTAACTGAAGGATCTGTTGTGACGTTCGTAGGTAACCTACCAAGTGCAACATTATCAAAGTTTAGATTGTGTCTGTCAAAAGTAGCTAATTCATATTCTTCGGTCATCGACAGACAATTAGTTGGACAATATTCAACACAATTTCCGCAAAATATACAAACTCCAAAGTCTATAGAGTAATTTCTAAGTTCCTTTTTTTTAGTTTCTTTATTCATTACCCAATCAACAACTGGTAAATTTATGGGGCAAACTCTTACGCACACTTCACAGGCAATACATTTATCGAATTCATAATGTATTCTTCCTCTATATCTCTCGGAAGGTATTAATTTTTCATATGGATATTGGACAGTAACAGGTCTTCTTCGAAGATGATCAAAAGTTACTGAAAAGCCATTATATAAGTATTTACCAGCATTAAATGCTTCTTTGATATAGCTATTTATTTGTTGAAGAAAATTTTTCATTTTGAAGAATTTACTTAGTTATTTTATTTTAGTGGATTAATTTTAAATTTAAGTATTTTTACTTAAGTTTAACCACCAAAGAATTGCGGAAAAGCAAGTTTTAATCCTGCAGTTATCAAAAGATTAGCAAGAGAAATTGGAAGAAGAAACTTCCATCCTAGATCTAATAGTTGATCTATTCTTACTCTAGGAGTCGTCCAACGCAATAATATTGCAATGAAAACTAAAAGATATGCTTTCAATACAGTCATTATGATTCCAATTGATGCAGTTAAAACTTGTATAAAGGGTGCATTAATGGGCAAGTTTAGAAACTTAGCTATTAATTCAACTGGAATAGGAAAACCCCATCCTCCCAAATAAAGTATTGATACCAATAAAGCTGAAAGGATTAGGTTAATGTAACTACCCAGGTAGAACAATGCGAATTTCATACCTGCATATTCAGTTTGGTATCCTGCAACTAATTCTTCTTCAGCTTCGGGTAAGTCAAATGGAAGTCTCTCACATTCTGCAAGAGCACAAATCCAAAAGATTATAAAACCAACCGGTTGTCTCCATATATTCCAGCTTAAAATTCCTGCACCACTTTGTTGGTTGACAATGTCAATAGTACTTAGAGAATTTGTCATTAGTACAATAGCCAGTACAGATAAAGCTAAAGGAATTTCATAACTTATTGATTGAGCTGCTGCTCTTAAACCTCCTAATAAAGAATACTTATTATTTGATGCATATCCGCTCATGAGAAGTCCGATTGGCTGGATACTGCTTAAAGCAATCCATAGGAAAATTCCAATACCAACGTTACTTATTAAAAGGTTTTGTCCAAAAGGAACGATTAGCCAGGACAGAATAACTGGGACAAGAACTAATATAGGTCCTGCAGTGAAGAGTATTCCATCCGCTTTAGCAGGAATAATATCCTCTTTAACAAGCAACTTAAGACCATCAGCAATTGGTTGGAGGACGCCAAGTGCTCCTGCATATTCGGGGCCTATTCTTTGTTGAGCAGCAGCAGATATTTTTCTTTCAAGCCATACTGTTACTAAAACGCCAACTACTGCAGCTACCAAAATCAAAAGCATTGGTAGAGGGAGCCAAATTATATGAGCGATTTCGCTGGAAAGGCCAAAACCTTTTAAGAATTCATTAAAACTATATTCGAGATCTAATCCGTATTCCAAAATTTTTTTGTTATTTACTTTATAGATTAACTCTTCACAAACAATATGTGTGTTTTTTATGAAAAGCTACAAATATTATTCTCTATTTTCTAGGCTGATCCAATCTCTTGGTGCTGAACCTGTATAGATTTGCGATGGCCTGAAAATTCTGTTTGCTCCAAGTTGCTCTCTCCAATGAGCTAACCAACCAGCTACTCTAGATATGGCAAAAATCGGCGTAAATAAATCACGAGGAATACCAAGTTTTCTATAGACAAGACCAGAATAAAAATCCACGTTAGGGAATATACCCTTAGGTCCAAGTCTTGGTATTGCCTCTGCCTCAATTGATTTAGCAACTTCATACATTTCATCAGCTCCAAATCTTATAAAAAGCTCTTCTGCCAGTTTTTGAAGAATTATTGCTCTTGGATCTTTGACTTTATATTCTCTGTGGCCGAAGCCCATGATCTTGCTTTTATTTTTTATTGCATTATCTAAAAAAGATCCAGCATTTTCTGGGGTTTTAATCTCTTCTAACATTGCAATTACATCTTCATTTGCTCCTCCATGCAATGGGCCAGCCAAGGTTCCTACTGCAGAGGCGATGACAGCATATGGGTCTGTAAGAGTACTTGCAGTAACTCTAGCGCTAAATGTACTTGCGTTTAAACTATGTTCGGCATGTAGAATTAAACACCTATCAAAAACTTTTGCAGCTATAGGATCTTGTTCTTTTTCAGTCAGCATGTAAAGAAAATTTGATGAGTAAGTTAAATCATCTCTAGGTTGAATTGGATCTTGTCCTTTTCTAATTAGTTGAAACGCAGCAATCATTGTGGGTATCTTTGCTATTAGTCTTATCACTGCGTTGTAGATGTAGTTAGGATCATCTATTGCCCTACGTGAATAGAAGAGCCCCAAAGAAGCTGCACTAGATTGGAGAGCATCCATAGGATGACCAGTTGCAGGGAAACATTTCATCATATCTCTGACTCTAAAACTTAACCTTCGATGCATCTGAACTTCTTGTTCGAAATCTCTTAGTTGAATAGCTGTGGGCAATTCACCCCAAATCAATAGATAAGCAGTTTCTAAAAAACTGCTTTTTTTGGATAGTTCTTCAATGGAATAGCCTCTGTATAATAATTTACCTTTGTTGCCGTCAATATCACAGATAGATGAATTAGTAACTGGGACTCCTTCTAATCCTGGTTTTAAAATTAGTTTGTTGCTATCCAATTGCTTAATTCAATATCAAATACTTATAGATTAAAGATAGTAAAATAATTTTTAATTAACCACAAGATATTAAATTCGCAAAAAATTAAAATGATTGTCTTTGAAGCTTATTTGAATAAATTTAATTTACAGAATTTTTAATATTGTTTCTTTATAAAGAATTGGATTTTTTTCAGGAATAGATTGACTTATGATTTCTAGCGATTCTTCATTTGATATTTTTAAAATATTTCTAATGAGAAAATTAAGGTCCTGTAAATTAGAAAAATATTCAATTTTATTAGAATTTTCATTTTTGATATCAACTTTTGAATAAAGAAAAGCAGATTTATCTTTATTACTTTTTAGGTTAAAAAATTTTTTTGAAATTCTCTCTAATTTTTCACCATCAATTAAATGATTACTTATGATTTGTAAACCTCCTGATTCTATTGAATAAATATTTTCAAAAGTTAATTGTTTTATAACATCGTCTTTTTCTTCAAGAATATCTTTGGAATAGATCGAATAAATATCTTCATTTTGTTTCAAAGTATATTTGTTGAAATCTTTTAGTTTTTTAATAGTACTTAAATCAAATTGATCTTCATTATTTTTTTCAACTGTAATAACCCAATCTTTATTTGTATTGAGAATTAAAATGTTTTGATTATCATTCTGATTAAACTCTTTAAAAAAATTGAGTTGAAAATCATTTATTAAAGGTTTTAGATATTTGTCAAAATTTTTTATATCACTAAAAATTGAAATTTCAGGATTATCTTCATTAGTATCCTCTTGATTTATTAACCGATCGTAAGCAAGAATATCAATATTTTTTTTATTATTTAGTAAATAGGATTTTAAAATTAAATGTTTATTTTTTAAGTCAAATGTTGTAGCTATGATATCTAGCTTATTCTCAGTAAAAATTTCCTTATCAAAAAATATACTTTCCCAAAATTTATTTGTGAATAATATGTTTTTTTCGTTTTTTAGTTCAAAAAGTTCTCCCTCATATTGAAATTTTTTTTCTTTAAAATTATTGCTGGAGTTAATACTATCTTTGATTAATTTTTTATCTGATGAGGCAATTATATAATTATCCTCGGTTCGGTATATAAAGTTAAGAAAATTTATTTTGTTTTCTCTATTAATTGAAATTATCTCATCAATCTGATCAATTTTATTAGGCAAATTTAATAAATCTTCTATTGTTTTTTCTGGCTTAATTTTAAAAACTATCAAAATATCATCCTTAAGCTTTTTATGATTTTCAAAAGTTGAGATTATAAGTTCATTATTGTAGATATCTTCTATTTTATTTTTGCCTAAATCTATACCTAAGTAATCTAATATAGATTCTTGTATTAAAACAAAGTTATCTTGATTTTTTGGATTGTTATCTTTTTCTTTATTATTGACAAAATTAAAACTATCTAAATTTGAAATAAATAATAGTTTATTGTTTTCAGGAATGTATTTTAATATATTTAGTTGCTCAATATTTGTACTTTGCTCCTTATATTTATTAGCAGAAACTTTTTTAAAACCAAAAAAAATTAATAATGATAATAATAGTATTATTGCTACTACCCTAAGTTTCATTATCAATGTTTATTTTTATTTTTAACAATAAACTTCTTACTGCAACTTAATTTATTAAATTGTAAATAACACATAATTTATCCTATAAATTGGGAAGTTGTCCAAAATCTATAAATGCCTTTAGTCTCAATGATTGGTTTAATTCTGAGAAAGAAGACCCAGTCTTGATTGATGTAAGAGAAAAGTCAGAGCTTGAACTGGCTCGTTTCTCAAAAGAATTCTTACATATACCAATTAGTAAAGTCACATTTGAATACGTTGAAGAAATATTTGCTGGTTTATTAGACAGAAAAATTGTAGTTACCTGTCATGCAGGAATAAGAAGTTATAACTTTTCACAATGGTGTTTAAATAATAATATTGTTAGCGAAATATGGAATTTGGAGGAGGGTATTGATGGATGGAGTAGATACATTGATCCATCAATTCCAAGGTATTGATTAAATTTCTAATGAAGATGCAACAGTATTAACATCTTTGTCACCTCTACCAGAGCAATTGATAATTATATGAGTATCTTTTTCAAGAGTAGGGCATAATTTCTCTAACCAAGCAAAGGCATGGGAAGTTTCAAGTGCTGGTATAATTCCTTCAAGTTCACTAACAAGTTTCAAAGCATCTAAAGCTTCTTGATCAGTTACTGATCCATACTCTGCTCTACCTATATCTTTTAAATGGCTATGTTCAGGCCCTACTCCAGGGTAATCTAAACCCGCACTTATTGAGTGAGCTTCTTGTACTTGTCCATTATCATCTTGTAATAGAAGACTCATTGATCCATGCAAAATTCCAACTGACCCTTTAGTGATAGTTGCAGCATGTTTGTCAGTATCAACTCCGCTTCCTGCGGCTTCAACTCCAATAAGTCGTACAGAAGTTTCTTTAACGAAAGGATGGAAAAGACCCATTGCATTTGATCCCCCACCTACACAAGCAAGTAAAATATCGGGTAAAGATCCAAACGATTCCAGACATTGTTTTTTAGTTTCTTCTCCTATAACTGCATGAAAATCTCGCACAATCTTTGGGAAAGGGTGTGGACCTGCAACAGATCCTAAAATGTAGTGTGTGGTTTCGACATTAGAAACCCAATCTCTAATGGCTTCACTAGTAGCATCCTTAAGTGTTGCAGTACCTGAATTTACAACTTTAACTTCAGCTCCAAGAAGTTTCATTCTGAAGACGTTAAGGGATTGTCTTTTTATGTCTTCAGCACCCATATAAATAATACATTTCAAGCCAAATCTCGCACAAACAGTAGCCGTAGCAACTCCATGCTGACCTGCTCCAGTTTCTGCAATTATTCTTTTTTTGCCCATTCTTATTGCTAATAAAGCTTGTCCAAGGGCATTATTAATTTTGTGAGCACCAGTATGATTTAAATCTTCTCTTTTAAGCCATATCGTTGGAGTTGCTTGTTTAGTTTTAAAATGTTCAGTAAGTCTTTTGGCTTCATAAAGTGGTGTTTCTCTGCCTACATAAGTCTTAAGAAGATGATTTAATTCTTTTACAAAAAATTTATCTTTCCATGCAATAGACGCAGCTGTTTCAAGCTCAAAAAGAGCAGGCATTAGCGTTTCAGGAACATATTGACCACCATATTTTCCAAATCTTCCATCTTCAGAGGGTTGATTTAAATCGTCTTTTTTATAATTTTGGCGAGAAAATGTACTTACCACTTTTTTTATAGAATAAGTATTAACTAACTATAGATTATAATTAAAATAATGGGAAAAAAGAATTGGATCGAATTTGATAATCAAGAAATAAAATATGAAGAAGC
The DNA here is from genome assembly GCF_017696315.1 of Prochlorococcus marinus XMU1412. Lineage (NCBI taxonomy): Bacteria > Bacillati > Cyanobacteriota > Cyanophyceae > Synechococcales > Prochlorococcaceae > Prochlorococcus > Prochlorococcus marinus. The sequence continues at coordinate 159,430 of NZ_JAAORJ010000001.1, forward strand.
AGCTAAGATAGATACTTTTGATAAAAGATCAAAAATAAATATTTCAAAACAAAAAAAAGGTAAAAAGGGTAAGACTATAACTTTAATTAGAGGGTTAGGAACTGAGGATGAAATCTTATTAAAAGAATTACTAAAAAAAATTAAAGTTTTTTGTGGTACTGGAGGAACATTAATTGATAGTAATATCCAGTTACAGGGTGATATGGTATCGAAATCAATTGAGTTTCTTCGTAAAGAGGGATTTCATAATTTATGAAGCAAGGGTTAGGATAGGTTTTTAATTTTGGTTATCCAAACAATGAAAGAACAAGATCAAACAAAGTCAACCAATATAAAGTGGCACAATTTAACTATTGATAGAGAAAAGTTAGAGAAAATGAGAGGTCATAAAGGAATGGTTATCTGGTTTACAGGTTTATCTGGCTCTGGTAAAAGTACTTTAGCCAACGCTTTAAATGAAGTTTTACACTTAGATGGTTTTTCGACTTATGTGTTGGATGGAGATAATATTAGACACGGTTTATGTAAAGATCTTGGTTTTTCGGATGTTGATAGAGAAGAAAATATACGAAGAATTGGAGAAGTTGCGAATTTATTTATGAATGCTGGGATAATAACTATTACAGCATTCGTTTCACCATTTATTAGCGATAGAGATAAGGTGAGAAAAATTATTGGATCTAAGGATTTTATTGAAGTTTATTGTGCTGCTGATATCACAGTTTGCGAAAATAGGGATACTAAAGGTCTTTATAAGAAAGCGCGTTTGGGTGAAATTAAGGAATTTACAGGTATTTCTAGTCCATATGAAGCTCCTCATAATCCTGAAATTGTTGTTGATACAGGTTCGTTAGATTTAAATGATTCCGTTGAGAAAGTTGTTAACTACCTTAAAAAAGAAAACTTTCTTAAAAAGGCCTAATAGAAAATATTACTTCATTTATTTTGAAGATAATTGTCAGGTCCAATAGTTGATAACTTACTATTTTTAGTTCTTACCTTTGTATGTAGATTTTCTCTGAATTCTTTTAAAGTTTTCTTTATAGAATCATCAAATAAACTGATCATCTCTATTGCCAATAATCCAGCATTCTGAGCTCCATTAATTGCAACTGTTGCAACTGGAATCCCAGCGGGCATTTGAACGATTGATAAAAGAGAATCAATCCCCTTAAGTGTCTTACTTTCTACTGGTACTCCAACTATAGGTATACAAGTTATCGATGCCAGCATTCCTGGAAGATGAGCAGCACCACCAGCACCGGCAATTATTACTTTTATGTTTTCTGACTCTGCATTTTTTGCATATTCCATCATTTCAATAGGTGTTCGATGAGCAGAAAGTATACAAACTTCAGTTTTTATTCCAAATTCTCTTAAAATATCAATAGCGGGTTTCAATGTTTTCAGATCTGAATCACTACCCATTACGACAGCAATTTTATAAATATCTTTAGAATTCAATTCTGACAAAATAACAAATCAATTCTTTCCTATAATGGCGTGCAATTAATTTGGCGCCAGTTAGTTAGTATAAAAAGAATGAATTTTCATAGAATATTATGACTTTAAATAAGATTATCGAAAAAAGTGAAGTTAGGGAGTATTTTAATGGTACTGGCTTTGAAAGATGGAATAAAATTTATAGCAAATCTGATGAAATTAATACAGTTCAGAAAAATATTAGGAAAGGTCATCAAAAAACTGTAGATGATGTAGTCTCGTATATCAAAAATTATCCTGAACTAACAAAAAAAAGTTATTGTGATGCAGGCTGTGGTGTAGGAAGTCTTTCCATACCTTTACTAAGACTTGGTATAAAAGAACTACAGGTGAGCGATATTTCTTCTGAAATGATTAAAGAAACCAAGAAACGCATTAATGAATTAGGTTTGAATCAAAGAAAAATTAAATATGAAGTCTGTGATCTGGAAAAATTAAAAGGGTTATTTGATGTTGTAGTTTGTTTGGATGTATTTATTCATTATCCTCAACCGGTTGCAGAAGAAATGGTTCAACATCTATGCGATTTAAGCAAAGAAAAACTAATCGTTAGCTTTGCTCCTTATACTCCAGTTCTTGCTGTTCTAAAAAATATTGGAAAATTATTTCCTGGGCCAAGTAAAACTACAAGAGCATATACATTGAAAGAAAAGGGTATTATTAATGCCGCTAAAGAAAGTGGATTTAAAGTTGTTAAAAAGAAATTAAATCAAGCTCCTTTTTATTTTTCAAAACTAATTGAATTCGAAAAAATTAAATAATTTATTTTACTAAATGATTTTCAAGTGCATAACGTACTAATTCGGTTCGACTAGATGTACCTGTCTTGATAAAAAGTCTACTTACATATTTCTCAACATTTCTAATAGATGTTTCAAGCTGTCTTGCAATTTCCTTATTCATCAGTCCCTCTGCTACTAGTTGAAGCACACTTGCTTCTCTTGGAGTAAAACTAGGAAGATTTATTTTATTTTCTGGATTAGTCTGGCTTTGGTCTGTGAGCATAGATTTTATTTCAGTAATTTGTTTTGCCATTTTGCTTACATCAATATCTGCGAATCGTGCCGCTTCTTTTAGTAAACGTTCCTGTCTGTTGATTACATTTTTAACTCTTGCAGCTAATTCATCGGGATCGAAAGGTTTGGAAATATAATCATCAACTCCTGCAAGATAACCTTCAGTTCTGTCAAGGGTCATTCCTTTTGCAGTTAGAAAAATAACTGGAGTTCCTCCTAATTTTTCATCCTCTCTAATTTTTTCTAATAAAGCATAACCGTTGGCTCGAGGCATCATAACATCGCTAATTATCAAATCAGGGAAAACTGTTTGAGCTTTTTCCCAACCATCCTCTCCATCAACTGCAATAAATATTTCAAAGCCTTCATCTTCCAGAAATGTTTTAACGGCTGTTCTTAAACCAGGCTCATCATCAACTAATAAAATTCTTGATTTTCTTACCGGTTCATTATTTATTTGATTAATTTCATTCATTTTTTAAATTCTTTAATTTGATTTTCTGGTAATAAAGAGAATTTTATATACTAAATATAATGCTATCAACTCCTATACTACTAGATTATCAATCTTCGACTCCTTGTTCTAAAGATGTTGTTGATTCTATGGAACCCTTTTGGAGTGAGATATTTTCTAACCCTGCAAGCAAATCTAATTTAGCGGGTATTAACGCAAGCGCCATATTGGAAGCCTCAAGAGAAAAAATAGAACAAAATTTATTTCTTAAGAATAAAAAAGTTATTTTTACAAGTGGGGCAACAGAATCTAATAACTTAGCCCTATTAGGTTTTGCTAGAAATTATCATAAAAAAACAGGAAATTACGGACATATTATTACCTTAAAAACGGAGCATAAAGCCGTTTTAGAGCCCCTCAATCAACTAAAAAACGAGGGATTTTGGGTTACAGAAATTTATCCTGAGAAAGATGGCTTAATTTCAGAAGAACAATTCAAAAAAAATATAAGAGAAGATACATTTCTGGTTAGTGTCATGTTGGCAAATAACGAAATAGGAGTTATTCAGCCCATAGAGAATATTTCAAAAATATGTAAATCGAGAGGAATAACTTTTCACTCTGATTTCGCACAATGTTTAGGTTATATCGAGTTAGACAATCTTTTATCAAATGTAAATATGATTACGATGAGTTCTCACAAAATATATGGCCCTAAAGGGATAGGGCTTCTCTTGATTGATGAAGAAATTAATCTTGAGCCTTTAATTGTTGGAGGAGGTCAGGAATATGGTCTCAGGTCTGGTACATTACCTCTTCCTTTAGTAGTTGGCTTTGCTAAAGCAATAGAGATAGCAGTTTTTAATCAAAAAAATAATGCTGAGAAATTACGTTTATACAGAAATAACCTTTTAGAGGGTTTGTTAGAAAATAATTCTGGTTTATTAATTAATGGCTCCATAGAAAAAAGATTACCTCATAATTTAAACTTGACTGTATTGGATTTAAACGGAGCAAAGTTTCATAAACTTTTAAAATCTAAAATAATTTGTTCTAGTGGATCTGCATGCAGTAATGGTGAACCATCTCATGTTTTACTAGCCTTAGGTCGATCTTTTAAAGAAGCGGAATCTTCAATAAGGTTAAGTATTGGATTAAGCACTAATTCAGACGATATAAAACAAGCAATTCATATTCTTACAAATACGATCAAATTATTACGTTAGAAATTATTTGCACCTTAATTTAATTGAGCAATTCTTAATTTTCCACTTCTAGACCTTTTATTTAGTTCGACTTCTTGTACGGAAGGAGTTATTGGCTTTTTTGTGAGGTTTTTTAGTCTTTGATCATTTTTAAAAGAACTTTTAACTAATCTATCCTCGAGGGAATGAAAACTAATAATAGAAATAATTCCTCCCGGCAAAAGCCATTCAGGAACAACTTGCAAAAATTTTTCTAATACGTCAATTTCTTTATTAACGGCAATTCTTAGTGCTTGAAATGTTCTTGTTGCTGGGTGTATTTTTTTATATCTTTGTTTTGGTGGGAAGCAGCCCGCAATAGAATAAGCTAACTCTTTTGTCCCAGAATATTTCCCATTTTCCTTCAAATCTATTTTTATTTTCCTAGCAATTTTTCTTGATAATCTCTCATCTCCATATTTATAAATTAGGTTCGCTAGATCTTTTTCATTTAAATCCTCAATTAATTTCTCGGCATCAACCTCAAGAAAAGGATTCATGCGCATATCAAGTGGACCATCTTTTTGGAAGCTAAAACCTCTTTTAGGATCATCAATTTGATTACTATTTACTCCAAGATCTGCAATTACAAAAGAAACTTTTTCTTTTGGTACAAAATCCGCAAAATTTGAAGCCATTATATCAATCCTATTTTTAAATTCATCAAGTTTTTTTGATGCTGATTTTCTTGCGAATGGATCTTGATCGAGTCCAATTATATTTAAATCCGAATATTTTCTCAATAAATGATAAGAGTGCCCGCCTCCGCCTAAAGTTGCGTCTATTCCTTTAAGTTTGTTGTTATTTATTAAAGGGTAATGCTCTAATGAGGCCATAATCTCATCTGTCATAACTGATTTATGATTGAAAAAAGATGAATCAGATAGGTCAGTTTGCATAACTTTCGACTAAGATTTATTTAGAAGTTAAATTTCGAATGGCTCAGCTAGAGACTAGAACAGAACCAATGGTGGTCAATTTTGGCCCTCACCATCCCTCAATGCATGGGGTTTTAAGGTTAGTTGTAACTCTTGATGGTGAGAATGTCATTGATTGTGAGCCAGTAATTGGATATTTACATAGAGGAATGGAAAAGATAGCCGAAAATAGGACAAATGTAATGTATGTCCCTTATGTAAGCAGAATGGATTATGCAGCAGGAATGTTTTATGAAGCTATTGTAGTAAATGCTCCTGAAAGATTAGCTAATATTCCAGTTCCTAAAAGAGCTAGTTACATCAGAGTTCTAATGCTGGAACTCAATCGTATCGCTAATCATCTTTTATGGCTCGGTCCCTTTTTAGCAGACGTAGGAGCTCAAACTCCATTTTTCTATATTTTTAGAGAAAGAGAAATGATTTATGATCTCTGGGAAGCTGCTACTGGACAGAGGCTGATAAATAATAATTTCTTCAGGATAGGTGGTGTTGCATGTGATCTTCCATACGGATGGTTAGAAAAATGTATAGACTTTTGTGATTGGTTTGGACCTAAGATTGATGAATATGAAAAATTAATTACAAATAATCCAATTTTTAGAAAAAGAATTGAAGGTCTCGGAACAATTCAAAGAGACCAGGCAATTAATTGGTCTTTGTCTGGGCCAATGCTTAGAGCTTCTGGAGTTTCCTGGGATTTAAGGAAAGTTGATAGTTATGAATGCTATGACGATTTTGATTGGCAGATTGCTTCAGAAAAAGAAGGAGATTGTTATGCGAGATATCGAGTGAGAGTAGAAGAGATGAGACAATCTCTAAGCATCATTCGCCAAGCCTGTAAAATGATTCCAGGAGGTCCAACAGAAAATTTGGAAGCTCAAAGAATGGCGACTGAAGATAAGAAAAGTGAAATATTTGGTATGGACTATCAATATGTAGCTAAGAAGGTTGCTCCAACTTTTAAAATTCCTAACGGAGAATTATATACAAGATTAGAGTCCGGGAAAGGAGAAATAGGTGTATTCATTCAAGGAAATAATGAAGTTACCCCATGGAGATTTAAAATTAGAGCAGCTGATTTAAATAATCTGCAAATTTTGCCTCATATTCTTAAAGGTGCCAAAATCGCTGATATTATGGCAATTCTTGGCTCAATAGATGTCATTATGGGATCTGTTGATAGATAAGTACTTTAAATGAAACCTATTGATTGGTTAATATTGCAGAAGAAAGTAAGGTTTGGTGATTGTGATTCTGCAGGTGTAATTCATTTTCATAACTTATTAAAATGGTCGCATGAAGCTTGGGAAGAAAGTATTGAAGTCTATGGGATCCCTTGTAACGATATTTTTCCAGATTTTTCTATACGTAAAAGTCAAATTATTTTTCCAATAGTAAATTGTGAAGCAAACTTTCATGCTCCTATAAAAATTGGAGATTTATTAAAAGTAAAAATTGCCCCTCATAAAATTAATACTCATTTGTTCCAAGTAAATAGCTTTTTTATAAAAAATGGAAATAAAGTAGCCGAAGGGAAAATTATACACTGTTCTTTAGATGTTGATTCAAGAAATAAAATAGAAATTCCCGATCAGCTAGAAAGATGGATAGAGGCTTCTAATGTGAGTACAAATTTAAAAGAATGCTGATTATTATTTTTTAAATTTATAGTTTGTTTTTTCTGTAATGCTATTTTTGTTTTTAACAATCCACTTTTCAGGCTTTTCATGTTTAGGCCAACTTTGAGAAAAATTTTTTAATAAATTTAAAGAAATTTCAATATTTTTATCATTTGTAAGTTCTCTAAATTCAACTATTACTTTAATTTTATTTCCCCATAATTTGTTAGATACTTTCGCAATATTGAATTTATTAATTGGGATATTTTCTTTCATAATGAAATCATTTAATCTAGATTCAATTACTTCAGGGAAAACAACTTCTCCTCCTGAATTAAAGGCATTATCACTTCTTCCAACAAATTTTAAATAGTAAGAATTATTGATTTGCTTAATTTCACCTAAATCACTTGTTTGCCACCACCCATTTTTATTTTTGAAATTTTCAGTTTTTAAAGAATCTATTATTTCGATTCCAATTCTGGCTGATTTTATTTCGATTAATCCTTGTGCGTTAATTCTTATTTTTGTATCAGGTAGTATTTCTCCAACATTTTTAAAACCCATCAAGAATTCTTTTGGTTTTAAACTTGTAACCATTGCTGCTGTTTCAGTTGCGCCGTAACAAGGTGCTAATTTTATTTTTTCTTTTATACATTGTTCTGCAGTTTCGTCTGAAATTGAAGCTCCACCTACCCAAATTAGATCAAAAATTTTTAGCCAACTAATTCCATCTTTTTGAGCTAAAAGTCTTTGTAATTGGGTAGGTACTAATGATGTAATCAAGTGTTTTTTGTTGTTTTTAAATTTAATTGTGAAAAGTAAAAGTTCTCGAGTTTTTTTTATCAAATTCGGAGAAATATTAATACAATCACATCCCCAAGTTTGACTTCTAAAAATTGGCATTAATCCACTTATATGGTTCAGGGGTAAAGTATTTAAAATTAAGCAGTTTTGTAATTCAAATCCTTGCTCTATTAGCCATTGACCTGATGTAGTTGCAGATAATTTAAGATTATTTAAATGGTGAAAACATTGTCTCGGTTTTCCAGAACTCCCACTACTGTTTAAGATAATTGCTGGCCCATTTTCAGTAATTGAATCTAATACATCTTTGTCTTCATAAAATTTGTTTTTTACATAAATAATTTTATTATCTCTAATTTTTTCAATAATTTTTTCTACAGATTGAGTTTCGTTATTTTCAACTTCAATAGTATGAATTTTATTTTTCATAGTTGATCCCATATCGTTTTTGCTTCATTTAAAAATAGAAACGAATTAGGGAATTTATTCATTGCTAAACCAGGAACTTTTGGTGTTGGTCCTTGTAATTGTAGAGAAGATAAATGATGGAGCCATCTCTTTCCTATTCCAGTTTCAAATGAGGTACTTATAGATATTAAAGCTTTTTTATTTTCTAATTCTCTTAAAAGCTTAACTGGATTATTTTCTTGAGAAGGCCTTCTAATTTGCCAACCCTTCCACTCATCAATCAAAGTTGGAAATTTTAAAAGTGATTCGTCTAAAGCTATTGGAATTTTTTTGTTTAGTTCTGTCAGTCCATCAATATCATCAACACAGAGAGGTTGTTCTAACCAATCTATATTTTTATTATCTTTCAAAATATCAGCCCATCTATTAGCTATCTCTCTTCCCCAAGAACCATTAGCATCTATTCTTAACTTAATATTATTGCCTATTTTGCTTAAAATTTCTTCTAATTTTGCTTCTTCCTCATGGTTATTTTTTAGTGCTACTTTCCATTTTAAAGTTAATGATTTTCCAATATCACAATGTCTTTTTTTAATATCATTTAGATCTGAAACTACATTTTCATGATTTAACAATATGGCTGTTTTACCAATTTCATCAAAGTAGTAGTTTTCTTTAAAAATTATTTTTCCATTAATCTCAGCTAATGCAGAATTTATTGCAGATTGAATGCATGGGTGAAAAATATTTATTTGCTTAGATAAATTAAATTCCTCTATATACTCAGGGATCATATCTAGTTGTTTCGCACACTTTTTTAAGTCTTTTTTATGTAGCGGTGAAACTTCTCCAAACCCTATTTTTTTATCATTACTTATTAATTTAATTATCCAACCCGATTTTGTATGGTAATTGGTTTTAGAATTTTCTACTTTGGCCGATAACTTAAAGCTATAAGATTTTTTTTGAAATATTAAGTTCATTTATTTAGCAAGTAATTAAATATTAATCCTGTGATTAAACCAATTCCATTAAGAGTTTGAAATTTTATTGCGATGAATTTGCAATTTTTTATTGCAGAAGGTTTTGCATACGAAGATTTTAATAAATTTATAAGTCTTGTTGCTTGAGGGAAACTAAGCAAATAAAGGATGCAAAAAACTGGAATAAATCCATAAACTATTGTGAAAAGTTGAAAAATATATATTGTAAAAATTATCCAAGGCACAAATTGAGAACCTTTTTTTGCCCCTAAGCGAACTAAAGGTGAAATTTTCCCATGCTTTTTATCTTCAGAAATTTGATGAAAATGAGAACAAAATAACACAAGAGTTGTTGCCAAGGAAGGTCCTGAACCAAGTAATAAAGAAACTTTCCATGGAATATCTTCGAAGTAAATATTAGACGGATTTAACGCAATTAAGACTGCAGAGTACGCAAAAGGTCCAAATGCAAGCCAGCATAATGGTTCTCCTAAACCTTGATAGCCTAATCTAAAAGGAGGACCCTGATATAAGTATCCTAAGAAGCAGCAAGCTGCCACCAAAATAAAAATGTTTATACTTGTTGATACTGAAATAATTAAAATTATTAATAAACCAATAACTAAAGATGTATATGCAATAAATGAAATTATTTTTTTATTTTTTACAAGATTTACAATTGAATGGAATTTAAATTCATCGATTCCTGTTTCTGAGTCGTATAAATCATTAGTTAGATTTTCCCAAAGTAATATCAAAATTGCAGCTAAAGTAAATGAAATCAAATTATAAATTTTTACCTCTTCATATTGATTGAGCGAGTAAGCCCCTGTTATTAAAACTGGAAGTATGGCCACAGAATAAAGAGGCCATTTTATTGCTTTTTTCCATAATTTTTTTTTATCTTCTTCCATTTTTAATTAACACGCAAAATTAGATAATTATTGGATGTAGTTTATAAATTGAGTTACATTTTTTACTTTATTGCATCATTTTTAGTTATTTTCAATAAGTAATGAAAAATGATTTAAACTTAACAGATTTTTTAAAAGATGTATTTTCCTCTTTCGATGAGAAAGTTGAAAATTCTGGATTAGTAAGTATTTGTGTTGAGATTCCTTGTATTGATTTATTTCAAGTTTATGAATTGTTAATAAATCAATATCCGTTTTCTTCATTTTGGGAGGAATCTGATGGCATTTCATATATAGCTTTCGAGAAGTGTAAATATGTTACTCTGGATGGCCCAAAAAGATTTGAGGTAGCAAAAGAGTTTAATTCTGAGAATTTTAAAAATTTAATTAACTTAACTAATGAATCGCATAATTATGCACTTTCAAAAATAATTTATTTATTTTCTTTCTCTGAAAATTTGAATAATAAGAATTTACCTTCAGATATCCCTAGTTTGGAAGCAATTTTGCCAAAAATATTAATTACTAAAAGTGGCAAGAATTGCTGGTTAAGAATCAATGGTCATGTTGAAGGTAAATCATCATTAAGAACATTAATTGAAGAAATATGGACAATTAGAAATCAAGTTATTAATTCTGGCTCAGAATTAATAAAATCATCTGGCTTAAAAACTAGTTTTGATTCCCCTTTTATTGATGATTTCTCACGCTCCTTAGAAACTTCTAAAACAAACATGAAAAAAGTAGTAAAAAGAGGAATTCAATTAGTAGAGAAAGATATCCTCGAAAAGATAGTTTTAGCCAATAGGATTAAAATAAAACTTAAAAATAAATTAGATTTAGTAGAAATTTTAAAAAGATTTAAAAAGAAGCAACCAAATACATGTAGATACGTTTGGAAAAGGAATAGTAAGGATATTTTGTTTGGAGCAACTCCAGAAAAATTATTTTCTTTCTCTAAACCTAATTTAACTTTAGAGGCTCTTGCTGGAACTATCTCTACTAATTCAAATTTTAAGAAACTCCTAAAAAGTACTAAAGACTTAAAGGAACATAATTATGTAATACAACATTTGATTAAATCTTTAGAAGTTTCAAAAATAACAAACTTTAAAAAAAGTGATATCAAGGTAAATTCATTTGGAGATATTTCTCATTTGCAAACACTCATTTTCTCTAAAGTTGAAAATATTTGTCCTTTTGAATTGCTTAAAAACTTACATCCATCTCCAGCTGTTTGTGGATACCCAAAAAATGTAGCATTGGATTGGATAAACACTCTTGAGTCTTTTCCTAGAGGAAATTATGCTTCTCCAATGGGTTGGGTTGATTCATCAGGCAATGCTTCATTTCTTTTGGCAATAAGAGGCGCAAGATGTATTGAAGAAAATATTGAATTTACTGCAGGCTCAGGTATAGTTTCTGGCTCCGTTTTAGAGAAAGAAATAGATGAGATTAAATTAAAATTTGAATCTATAGTAAAACAGATATTTTGCGCTAAAAACCCTAGATAATTTCTACTAATTTTTCAATAACTTCCTCTGAAACATTTTTATTGGATAAATTTTCTATTTCTCTTAAACCTGTTGGACTGGTTACATTAATCTCGCTAAGCATTCCATTTATTACATCAATACCTACAAAAAATAAACCCTCATCTTTGAAGTGTTGAGATAATTCTGAGCAGATACTTTTTTCTTTTTCTGTTAATAATGTGGGTTCAGCCTTGCCTCCCATCGCTAAATTACTCCTAAAATCGCCTCCTTGAGGAATCCTATTTATTGATCCAATTGCTTCTCCATTTACGATAATTATTCTTTTATCACCCTCTATGACTTCAGGAATAAATTTTTGCATCATAACTGGTAATTCTTCTTGAGAAGTGATTAATTCAATGATTGATTTAATTCCTGGATAATTTTTATTAATCCTTATAACACCTTGACCACCTTTTCCTCCTAGAGGTTTTATAACTACTTCATTATTTATATTTGCAAAATTAATAAGATCTTTTACCTTACTCGCAACTATTGTAGGTGCCATTAAGTGGCTGTATCTTAAAGCACCTAGCTTTTCATTCCACGCTCTTAACGATGAGGGTTTGTTTATTACTTTTACTCCTTTTCTTTCGGCAACTTCTAAAAGATGGGTTGCATATAAATAAGCCTCATTTACAGGAGGATCTTTTCTCATCCAAATGCAATTAAATTCGGCGAGAGGGATGCAATCATTCTCTTTGAAAGAAATCCATGGAATTACTTCAACTTTTACGGAAGATGCCCATACTTCATCACCTCTAGCTTCCAGGTCTTGAGGAGTACAACTCCAGATTTCAATATTTTTTTTTGATGATGCTTGCATTAAAGCAGCAGTTGAATCTTTTAAGGGATTTATATTTTTAATTGGATCTATTACGAATAGAAATTTCATAAGATCTAGTTTAATAATGCTTCTAATTTATTTTCATTTTCTAATGCGTAGAGATCATCGCAGCCTCCGATACCCTCATTATCTATAAATATTTGTGGTAATGTTCTTCTACCATCAGCTCTTTCAATCATCAATGCTCTGGCATCTTCGTCGCCATCTATTTTATATTCTTTAAAATTTACATTTTTTTTCTTGAGTAGTGATTTTGCTCGAATACAGAATGGGCAATATTGCCAAGTATAAATTTCAACTTTGGACATTTTTTTAAAATAATACTTAGTTTATACTATTAAACAAAAGTGCTTGTTAGATTATAAATAACGATTAAATTCTATTTTGATAGATATTACAGATTTCAAAAAAGATCTTTCGGAACTAACAGAGCGCCTGGGTAATGCTCAGGATTGTCTTTGACGTTCCAAGATTAAAAGCGAAAAGGAAAGAGTTAGAGCAAATTTCTGCTCAGCCTGAATTTTGGGATAATCAAGAAGAAGCTAAAAAGCAAATGTTAATCCTTGATGATGTCAAAGCACAACTCGAATTGTTAGATAAATGGAAAACTTTTATTTCTGATGCTAATGCCTCTCTTGAGCTTTATTCTCTAGAACCCGAAGAGGAAATGATTTTAGAATCGCAGCTGGGATTAAAGAAATTAAGAGATAATTTGGATAAATGGGAATTTGAAAGATTGTTATGTGGTGAATACGATAAGGAAGGAGCAGTAGTTTCTATTAACGCAGGTGCGGGTGGAACAGATGCGCAGGATTGGGTAGAGATATTATTAAGAATGTACTCTAGATGGGCCGATAATAATCAAATGAGCCTTGTCATTAATGAATTATCTCAAGGAGAAGAAGCAGGTATTAAAAGTGTAACGTTTGAAATTGATGGAAAATATGCATATGGCTATCTGCAACATGAAAAAGGAACTCATAGATTAGTAAGAATTTCTCCTTTTAATGCCAATGGCAAAAGACAAACCAGCTTTGCTGGGGTAGAGGTTATGCCAAAATTAGATGATAATATTTCACTTGATATACCTGAAAAAGATTTAGAAATTACAACGAGTAGATCCGGTGGAGCTGGAGGACAAAATGTTAATAAAGTAGAAACAGCAGTGAGAATTGTTCATTTGCCTTCAGGGATTTCAGTAAGATGTACTCAAGAAAGATCTCAATTACAAAATAAAGAAAAAGCTATGTTACTTTTAAAGTCTAAACTATTAGTGATTGCTAAAGAACAACGAGCTGCTGAAGTCGCTGATATTAAAGGTGATATTGTGGAAGCTGCATGGGGCAATCAAATAAGAAATTATGTTTTCCATCCCTATCAAATGGTAAAAGATCTTAGGACTATGCAGGAGACTAACGAGTTAGATAGTGTTTTAGATGGTGGACTTGACCCATTTATTCATGAATTATTACGTATGAATATTTCTTCTAATGAATCTATTGAATAACTAATGGAAAATAAAAACGAAATTTTAGAGAAAAAAGTTTCTCCTCCAAGTTTTATAAAGCTTGCTATGAGAAATATGGTAAGGAAAGGCTCAAAAAGTATTTCTCATTTTTCAATAACCTTTCTAGTTTTAATTGGGATATTAATACTTGTGGCCACAATAGGTAAGCCCAATATTCCAGTTTAAGAATGTATGAAAGAAAAAATTATTTCTGAAATAAATTTAGATTTGGTTTTTCAATGTAATGATTTCTCTCAATTTTCAAATAAGTTAAAAGATACTAAAACTCATCTTATTTTTGAATCTATTTTTTGGGAGAAAGTTTTTTTATCTTGGATAAATACTATATTAAAAAAAGAGGATTATGAATTACCAAATTATATTTTTGAAAAAAAATCTTTTTCATTAGGCTTACAGATAATATCTAATCAAGAAATTGCTTCTTTAAATAAGAAATGGATGCAAAAAAATGGTCCAACTGATGTTCTATCTTTTCCAATTATTTCTGATGAATCTCTAAATAATTTAGATCATATAGAGTTGGGAGATATTTTTATATCATTAGAGATGGCTCTTGCGCAATCTTATGAATATAAACATTCAATCTATAGAGAGATGATCTGGTTGGCTAGTCATGGATTTTTACATCTTTTGGGATGGGAACATAATAATGAGCATGATTTAGAAAATATGTTAAATTTCCAAGAATATTTAATTACTCGATTAGATTAAAAATAAATGGAAAAAAAAATAAACTATTTAGAAAATAGAAAAGAATCATACAAAACTTCTAGTAATGTATTTATAAGTTTTAAGTATGCTTTCAGTGGTATTAGTTATGTATTAAAAACTTCAAGAAATTTTAAAATTCAATTAATTTTTGCAGTTGCAAGTTTAATAATTGGTTTTTTACTAAAAATTAGTCTAAGTAATTATGTTATTTTGATTGCAACAATAATGTCTGTTTTAATATTAGAAATATTGAACACATCTATTGAATCAATCGTTGATTTAGTAGTGAAAAAAGAATTTAGTATTTTGGCTAAAATTTCAAAAGATACTTCTGCGGGAGCAGTATTATTAGCTTCCATTAATTCTGTTATTATTGCTGTATATATCTTTCTTCCTAAAATAAAGTTGTTATTTTAAATCCATATAAATATGTTTCTTGTTATTGATAATTACGATAGTTTTACTTATAACCTTGTTCAATATTTAGGAGAACTTTCAGTTGATCATGAAATAACTAAAGAATTAATAGTTAAAAGAAATGATGAAATTACTTTAGAAGAAATTATCAAACTAAATCCTGGTGGAATTCTCTTATCTCCAGGTCCAGGTAATCCAGATCAATCTGGAATTTGTCTGCCAATTCTAAAAAAATTATCTAAAAATATTCCGACCTTGGGAGTTTGTTTAGGTCATCAAGCTTTGGCCCAAGCTTTTGGAGGTAAGGTTATAGTTGGGAAAGAACTTATGCATGGTAAGACATCCAAAATATTTCATAATCAAAAAGGATTGTTTAAAGATATCGAGACTCCATTTGTGGCTACTAGATACCATAGTCTTATAGTTGATTCAAGTTCTTTACCATCTTGTTTCGACATAACTGCGACTTTAGAAGACTCAACAATTATGGCTATCTCTCATAAAGAATATAAACATTTACATGGGGTACAGTTCCATCCTGAAAGTGTGTTGACGCAATTTGGTCATAAATTAATTAGTAATTTTCTAAAAATGGCTGAACAAAAGTAAAATAAAAAAAAATAATATTATGATTTCTCAAATTAAAAACTTTTTATTTTTGATATTAGTTAGCTCTTTTTTACCTACATCATTATTGGCAAGGAACTTAGGAATAAAAAGTTTGGGACATAGTAGTTTTTTAATTACTAGTGCAGATAAATCTATTCTTATAAATCCCTTTAAAGCAATAGGTTGTGCAAGTAATTTAAAGGAGCCAAAAGAAGTCAACGTAGATTTTATTTTGGCTAGTTCTAGGCTTCCAGATGAAGGATATAACCCTAATGATCAATTAATGTTCGTTGAGCCAGGAATCTATCAATTTGAGGATATTTTATTAAATGGAATTTCTGTACCACATGACAGAGTAGATGGAAGAAGATTTGGGATGGCAACTGTTTGGAGTTGGGAGCAGAATGACCTTAAAATTGTTCATATGGGAGGAGCTGCTGGTGATATTGATATAAACAGTCAAATTATTTTGTCTGCTCCAGATATATTGTTTATTTCAATTGGAGGAGGAATAAAATCTTACAATGGTAAAGAAGCCTCAAAAATAGTTAAGCTTCTAAAACCTAATGTAGTTATTCCTGTTCACTTTGAACGCGGCAAAAAAATTAATAAAGAATGTGATTTCTCAAATGCTGATTTATTTATCGAAAATATGAAAGATTTTAAAGTAAAATATGTTGGAAAAGATTTTCAAATAAAACCTAAAAGAATCGATCAAAATACAATTTATATTTTCAGTAATTAATTTTTTAAATCTAATATCTTGTAATTGTCCCAGAAAAAAATCATTTGTTCTTTAGTTCCAATACTAACCCTTATAGAATTACCGATATCTTTTTTGTTTTCCATACTTCTAATAAGAATACCTTTTTCTCTCATCTGTTGTATTAAGATTTTAGGATCTTTATTTGGCCAAATTAAGAAATAATTACCTCCACTAAAGTGAGTTCTGATTTTTGTTGATTTAAATTTATTTAAAATCCATTCCCTCGCCTTTTTTACTTCTAAAACATAATTATCAATATATGATTTGTCTTTAAGTGCTGCTAATGCAGCTATTATAGCAAAGCTGTTTACATCATATGGTCCTGTAACTTTATTAATGTACTGAATTAAACTTTTATTGCCAAAAGTAAAACCTATTCTTAAACCAGCTAGACCTGCAGTTTTTGAAAGAGATTGGATTATTAGTATATTTTTATTCTTTTCAAAATCTATCGATTCAAGAAGACTATCTCCATTAAATTTTTCATATAGTTCATCAACAACTATTAATGAAGCTTTATTGATATTGGCTAAATTAATTATTTCATGAGAGCTTAGAACAGTTCCTGTTGGGTTATTTGGATTGCAAATAAATATTAACTTTGGATTATGCTTTATTATTTTTTCCCTAAATTCTTCGATGGGGAATAGAAAATTTTCTCCAATGTAAGAACAAATTATTTTTTTCATTCCTCGGATTTCTGCACAAGGAGAATAGTAACCAAAAGTTGGATTTGTTGTTAGAAATATTTGATCTTTTTCTCCAAAGCAATTGAAAATTGCATTTATTGCTGCATCTGCTCCATTGAAAATTCCGATTTCATCATTTCCAAATTTTCTTGAATCAAGATATTTATCACATAAAAATTTTTTTAAAAAATTATATTCTGGATAAATTGAAATCTCATCTAATTTTATCGCTTGTAATGCCTCTAGAACCTTAGGACTTGGACCTAAAGTATTTTCATTAAAGTCTAAGCGGAGTAAATTTCTTCTATTTTCTAAAGGTGCAGAGTAAGACTGCATATTTATTATTTCTTCTCTTGGTTTTGGGAAAAGATTATTTAATGGATCAAAATCATTCATTACATTCTTTCTAAAGTTTCAATTCCTAAAAGCTCTAAGCTTAATTTTAGTGTTTTTGCAGTTAGGTCACATAAATTAAGCCTAGAAATTTTTATATTTTTTTCTTCTTTGAGGATTGGAACTTGATCATAGAATCTATTAAAAGTCTGACATAGCTCGAACAGATAATTGCATAATCTATTTGGCATTAAGTCTTTTTCAATAGAAATTATGACTTCATCGAACTTAAGTAATTTTCTGATAAGTTTCCACTCAGATTTATGTTGATAATTTACGTACTGAAAATCTTTAGAGTCATAAACAAAATTATTTTTTCTTTTAATTCCTAAAATTCTTACAAGTGTATATAACAAATAAGGAGCAGTATTACCATTTAGGGAAAGCATTTTATCAAAACTAAATTGATAATTGGTAATCCTATTTTGACTTAAATCTGCATACTTAACAGCTCCTAATCCAATAATTCTTGAAGTATTTGCTATAAACTCTTCGGTCTCATAACGATCTTCATCTTCTAATCTTTTCAATAAATCTTCTTTTGCTCTTCTAACTGCTTCATTTAATAAATCTTTTAGGCGTATTGTTTCACCTTCTCTTGTCTTTAGTTTTTTGCCATCAATTCCTTGAACTAACCCAAAAGGGACATGGTTTACTTGACAATTTTCTGGGATCCATTTTGCTTTTTTTGCAACTTGAAAAACTCCAGCAAAATGGTTTGCTTGCCCATGATCAGTTACATAAATAATTCTTGAAGCATCATCGCCATTAGGAGGTTTATTGAATCTGTATCTTATAGCAGCAAGATCTGTAGTGGCATAATTAAAACCCCCATCTTTTTTTTGAATAATTAGCGGTAAAGGTTTGCCTTCTTTATTAGTCATCCCATCTAAAAATACACATTTTGCTCCTTGATCTTCTACTAATATTTTTTCTAAATTCAAATCATCAATAACTGATTTTAAGAAGGGATTATAAAAAGATTCACCTCTTTCTTCTATTTTTATTTTTAAATTTTTATAGATTTCATCAAATTCTTTCCTTGATTGATCACATAATAATTTCCAAGCTTTAATCGATTTAATATCTCCACTTTGTAACTTAACTACTTCCTCTCTAGATCTTTTTTGGAATTCAGATTCGTTATCAAATCTTTTTTTTGATTCTTTATAAAATTCAACTAAATCACTTATTTTGATCTTTCCTATTTCTTCTAGATCATTTGAATATAAATCTTTGAGCTGAGTAATAAGCATGCCAAATTGTGTTCCCCAATCACCAACATGATTGAGTCTTAATACTTCATAACCTCTTAACTCGAAAATTCTAGATATTGAGTCACCTATTATTGTTGATCTTAAATGCCCTACATGCATTTCTTTAGCAATATTAGGGCTAGAAAAATCTACAATAACTTTATTGGACAACCCACTATCTAAATCTTTTCTAATTAGAGGTATGCCAGCCCTATTGCATTGAATATTTGACTTAATTTCATTTATTAGAACCTCATCTTTTAATTTTATATTTATAAATCCAGGTCCAGCTATTTCTAGACTCTTACATAATTTTGATATGCTTATATTTTTATTTAAAAGGTTAATAAAATCATTAGAAATATCTCTTGGGTTCTTTTTATATATTTTAGATAAACTTAAACAAACATTACATTGATAATCACCAAATTCCTCTTTTGATGATTGTGTAATTAAATTTTTTCGAAGAATTTCGAATTCTCCTTTTTTATCATTTTTTTCAAGACTATCTAAAAGAGATTCTTCAAATTGTTTTGTTAATTCTTTAAAAATGATTAGCATTAATTATTAAATTATTTATCTATATAATTAATTAATATAACGCATACTCAAATCAATCCAATTACTTTTGGTGATTGAAGAACTTGTTGAAATCAAATCAATACCTTTTATTAGATATTTACTAATTTCTTCAGGGTTAATTCCAGAAACTTCTATTATCAAATTTTTATTTACTTCTTTTTTTAAGCTATTCATTGATAAATCTCTTAATTCTTGAACGTTTTTTTTGATTATTTCAGGGCTAAGTTCATCCAATAAGACACTATCTGCACCTGCTAATACTGCTTCTTTTGCCTGTTCGATATTCTCAGCTTCAATTATGATATGAGTTGTAAAAGGCGAATTTAGTCGAATTTTTTTTACTGCATTATTAAGATTATCTGTCCATGCAATGTGATTTTCTTTTATCATAGCTGCATCGTATAATCCCATTCTATGATTGACTCCACCTCCGCATTTGAATGCATATTTTTCAAATATTCTTAAGCCAGGAGTCGTTTTCCTAGTATCTGCTAATTTTATATTTGTACCTTCTAACTTATTTACAAGATTCTTTGTGTGTGTTGATATTCCAGATAAATGCATTGCTATATTTAAGCTTATTCTTTCACTAGCTAGCAAACTTTTTGAAGGCCCATATATTTCTAAGAGTTTTTGATCTTTAACAAATTGATCTCCATCAGAGATATAAAATTTTGGACTGATTTTTAAATCAATTTTTCTAAAAATTTCTTTTATAATTTCAACCCCGCAGAATATACCCTCTTCTTTTGCAATCCAATATGCATTACCATTCTCTTCTGTAATAGAGGAACTTGTAAGATCTCCCCTACCTATATCTTCATCGATCCAATTATCAATGATTTTACTTATTATTGGAGTATTTAAATCCACTAAACTAAGAAATAATTAATTAATAAAAATTAAACTGAAGTTAGAGAATCAACTATATATCACTATGTAATTTAACTCAAATTTATTTACCAATACAAAACTTAGAAAAAATATTATCTAGAAGTTCCTCTGTTAATTCTTGACCAGTTATTTTAGATAAGTTTTGAATTCCATCTCTCAGCTCAATTGATAACAAATCAAATGGCAATTTATTTTTAATTATTTCATCAGTATCATTTAAATTAGATAAGCAAGCAGACAAATTTGTTAGATGTCTTTCGTTTAAAAATATATTGATATTTTCTACTTGTTTTAATCCGCATTTTTTTATAATTGTGTCTATTAATAATCTTTCACCATCATTATTCTTAATACTCATAAGAATTGTGTTTTTTAACTCATTTGAACTAATATTTTTGCAATTAATTAAATCTTTTTTATTACCCAAAATAGTAATTAATTTTTCTTTGGGAATTTCTTGTATTATTTTTTTGTCTTCTTCATTAAATCCTTCTTCAAGACTATAAATATAAATTATAAAATCTGACTCTTTTATTTTCCCAAAACTTTTTTTAATTCCTATACTTTCAATTTGTTCATGAGTTTCTCTTATGCCAGCAGTATCAATTATTTTCATTGGAATATCATTAATAGTTAAATTAACTTCAATAACATCTCTAGTTGTTCCAGGAATATTAGTTACGATTGCTTTCTCTTTTTTTGCAAGCAAATTTAATAAAGAGCTTTTGCCAACATTTGTTTTACCTATAAGCGCAATGGATATTCCATTATGAATATATGAATTTCTTTTTGCATTTTCTATTAGTAATTCTATTTTTTCTTTGACTTTTTTAATGTTTTTTAGATATTTGGTGTAATCAAAATCTGTGAAGTCTTCTTCAAAATCAACTCTCGCTTCTATTTCGCAAAGTTGATTTATAAGGTCATTTTTAATATCATCAATTTTTTTCTTTATTTCTCCTTGAACCCCGCTAAAGGCTAACTCGGCTGATCTGGTATTGCTTGCATTAATTAATTGATTAATCGACTCAGCTTGAGTAAGGTCTATTTTCCCATTAAGAAAAGCTCTTTGACTAAATTCTCCTGGGTTTGCAAGTCTAACTCTAGAATTACTAGATAATAATATCTTTAAAACTTTATTTACTATGATAATTCCGCCATGGCAATGAAGTTCAACTACATCCTCTCCTGTGAAGCTATTTGGGGATTTCATCACTAAAATTAAAACCTCATCTATAAATTTATTTTGTTTATTTTCCTGAATAAAACCACGAAAAACTCTATGTGATTTCCATGCATATTTAGATTTAGTTTGAACAATCTTTTTGCAAGAATTAATTGCGTCTTTCCCTGATACTCTTATTATCGCAACTCCTCCCTTCCCAATACTTATAGCTGAAGCAATTGCGGCTATCGTATCTTCTGTAGTAACTATCGAATCCATCTCTCGCTTTGTTATGGATAATTAAGTAAGATTATCAAGCATTTAATTTTGAAATTTTCTTTCTGAATGAGATTTAAAAGAGATATTACCTATAAGAAAATTCTATCATTATTTAGGAGTCAGAATGGAAGTCCTTTCTTTAATGCTAAAGGTTTAGCTATAGGGGTATTTAGTGGTTGCTTTCCATTTTTTGGTTTTCAGACTTTAATGGGAGTATTTTTTGCGAAACTAGCTAAGGGAAATATTGTTCTAGCTGCAATTGGTACCTGGATCAGCAACCCTTTTACTTATATTCCACTTTATTATTTTAACTATAAAGTTGGTTCGATTTTTTTAAATAATCCTTCTAATAAAATTCTTGAAAAAAGTTTAGTTATTGATGACTTATGGAAACAAGGTAGAATTTTTTCCTTAAAATTACTCTTAGGTTCATCTTGTGTAGGTATTTTATTAGCTTTGATTTGCGGCAGTATTGTTTTCTTTATCTACAAGATAAAAAGTAAAAGATAGATTGATCTGATTTTAAAATTAACTTTGTCCAATTCTGGCAATATCTAAAACATCTGCCATTGATTTAATTTGTTCAATTGTTTTGTGAAGTTGATTATAACTTTCAAGACCTACACAAAGATTTATAACAGCTGGTTTACCATAAGCAGTTTTAACATTGGCATCACTAACGTTTATACCTTTATCAGATAACCGCATAAGAATATCTTTAAGAACTCCAACTCGATCAATTACTTCTATTCGTAGCTGAATTGGAAACTTATTATCGCCAGTTTTATTATCTTGATTCCAACCGACAGGTAATCTTCTCTCTATTGGAATTGGTATTACATTTTCACAATCTTCCCTATGTATAGTTATCCCATGGTTGCCGAGCGACACAGTTCCGATAATATCCTCGCCTGGGAGTGGGGAACAGCATTTACCTATTCTGTAATCAAGACCTTCTATCCCGGAAATTGGTGATTTAGCTGCTGTATTAGATTGATTAGTGGATAAATTATTATTACTTTTAAGAGATTTTGCTATTTCAGAGTCAGAATCATTTTTTACATCTTCTGTCTGTAATTTTATTTCTTCTCTTAGTCTGTTTAATACTTGATGCAAAGTTAAACCACCAAAACCAAGAGATGCAAGAAGGTCTTCAGTAGTTTTTAAATTGCATCGATTTGCAACTTTTTTCATGGCTTCACTAGAAAGTAATGCTTCAAAACCGTTTCTACCTACTTCTTTTTCAAGTAAATCTCTACCTCTTTTAATCGTTTCATCACGATGGCTTTTCTTATACCATTGGCGAATTCTATTTTTAGCAGTTGGCGTAACTACAAAGTTCAGCCAATCCAAGCTTGGAGTAGCATTATTACTTGTCAAAATTTCTATGAAGTCACCATTTTGAAGTGCTGTAGATAATGGAGAAAGCTTTTCATTAATTCTTATTCCATTACAGTGATTTCCAACTTCAGAATGGATTCTGTAGGCGAAATCTATCGCGGTAGATCCTTTCCTTAAACCAACAACATCTCCTTTTGGAGTGATTACAAATACTTCTTCATCAAATAAATCTTCTTTAATTGAAGCTAAATAATCATTATGATCCCTTTCATTACCTTCTTGTTGCCATTCTACTAATTGTCTTAGCCAATTAAATCTCTCGGCATTACTTTTAGCAGGAGAACCACCCTCTTTATATTGCCAATGAGCGGCAATACCATATTCAGCAATTTGATGCATCGAAGTAGTTCTAATTTGAACTTCAATAGGTCGATGTCTTCCAATCACAGAAGTGTGTAAGGACTGATATCCATTGGGTTTTGGTAATCCTATATAGTCTTTAAATCTTCCTGGAATTGGTTTGAAAGTATCATGAACAACTGCTAAAGCTCGATAACAACTATCTGAATTGTCCACGATAATTCTTAGGGCAGCAACATCATAAATCTCGTGAAAATGCTTTTGTTGTCTTTCCATTTTGCTCCAGATGCCATAAAGATGTTTTGGCCTTCCTGTTATTTCAAAATTTTTCAAACCCGCTGAATTCAAGTTTTCCTTCATAAGATTCAAAGTTACTTTTAATCTTTTTTCTCTATCACTTCTTTTAACGGCGATTTGATCTTTAAGATCTAGATATTCTTTAGGCTCTAGGAATTTAAAAGCTAAATCTTCTAATTCCCATTTAAATCTGTTTATTCCTAGTCGATTAGCTAATGGTGCATAAATCTCTCTTGTTTCTCTCGCTATTCTTAGTTTTTTCTCATCATTTAGCCATTCAATTGTTCTCATGTTATGGAGTCGATCTGCAAGTTTAACTAAGACAACTCTGATATCGCTGGCCATAGCCAAAAACATTTTCCTAAGATTTTCAGCTTGTGCTTCAGTCCTGTTGTTAAAGTGAATGCCGCCTAATTTTGTTACACCCTCTACAAGTATTTTTACTTCTAATCCAAAATTTGTTTCTATTTCAGATAAATCAATGCCAGTATCTTCAACTACATCATGTAAAAGGCCTGCAGCAATAACAGATGAACTAGCACCTATTTCTTTAAGGAGATTTGCAACAGCAACCGGGTGGATAATGTATGGCTCGCCGCTCGCACGGAATTGTCCATCATGAGCTTTATAAGCAAGTTTAAAAGCCTTTACTATAAGGTTTTGATTCTCATCATTTTCTTTATTTGATTTTTCAAAATTATGAATATCTTTAAGAAGCCAATCGGGAATGTTTATTTGATAATTCAAAGATTCACTTTCATATTTTTTATTTTCAGGCAAAATAGTTTTGGAAACTTCAATTTCGTTTTTTTCTTTTGAATTTGCAGCTGCCTCGGACATTTTATATTGCTTTAGATGTATTTTATTTATGTCTAGAAAAATTTGCTATAAATCATGGAAAAAAATAAAGAAAAAATTATTGTAGTTAAAAATCTTACTGTTAAATATGGTCTAAAACAGCAACCTATTATCAAAAATTTTAATTTGGAAATAGATAGTGGAGATCATTTGGCCATAATAGGACCTTCTGGATGTGGAAAGACCACTTTTGCAAAAACATTAGTAAATATATTGCCTGCAAAGGCCACTTCTAAAGGGTATCTATCGATTTCTAATGTAGATCCTAGGAAAATAAACAACAAAGATGCACAATTATTTAGAAGAAAGAATTTTGGATTTATTTATCAAGACTCTATAAAAAAACTTAATCCGCTAATGAGAGTTGGGGATCATTTATATGAATTATTTAAAACACATGATCAAACTAAATCATCTTTAGCTATTAAAAAATTAGTAAGAGAAGTTTTTCAAAAAGTCGGAATTGAAGAAAGTAGACTTGATTCTTTCCCACATCAATTTAGCGGCGGAATGAGACAGAGAGTTTCTATAGCAATGGCACTTGCTTTGAAACCTAAATTATTAATAGCTGATGAACCTACAACAAGCTTAGATACCAAAACAAGTTTTGAAATTATGCAAGAAATAATTCATCTATGTAATGAATTTGATACAACTTTAATTTTGATTAGTCATGATATTAATCTTGCAGCAAAGTGGTGTAAAAAAGTTGCAATAATTGAAAAGGGATCGATTGTTGAAAAAGGGAATATATTAGATATTTTTCAATCACCAAAATCAGATATTGGGAAAAAGTTAGTAAATGCTTCAAAAATAGTATTAGAACCAAATACTAAAAATAATGCTCGAGATCAGGTCGTTCTAGAGGTAAATAACCTAAGACATTGGTATAAATTAAATTCTTCAATTTTCATTAATAAATGGAATAAGGCTTTAAATGAAGTTAGTTTCAAGTTATATGAGAATGAGACTCTTGGAATAGTTGGTTCTTCAGGGAGTGGTAAAAGTACATTATGTAGGGCTTTAATTGGACTTCTTAAAGTAAGAGGTGGTGAAATCAAAATTTATGATAAAAATCATGCATCGAAAAAAAATAAATCTTTTAAAAAGAACAATAAAGTGCAAATTATTTTTCAAGATCCTTTTTCAAGTTTGAACCCGAAAATGACAATTAAAAGTATTTTGGAAGATATATTTTTTATTCAAAAAATTTCAGATAAAAGAAAAATCGAAAAAGAAATAAAATTAATGTTTAGAAATTTGAATCTTCCCTTAAATAATGATTTTTTTAATTCGTATCCTAGCCAATTATCTGGTGGTCAATTGCAAAGAATTTCATTAGCCAGAGCGCTATTGTTGAAACCAAAAATTTTGATTTGTGATGAGAGCGTTAATATGTTGGATGCTTCAGTAAAAATAGAGATTCTTGAATTACTTAGAGTCTTGCAAGAAAAAATGAATTTAACGATTATCTTTATTACTCATGATTTGGGCATTGCTAAAAGATTTTGTGATAGGTTGCTAGTTATGAATCACGGAAAGATAGTTGATGAAGGAGAAAGTTCCACAATATTCACTAAAACTCAAAACACGTATACAAAATCGCTTCTAAATTCCTCTTTGAATCTTATTTAATTTTAAGAACACTTAGTAATTTTTGAAAATCTAATGGTAATTCTGATTCAAATATCATTTCTTTACCATTTATTGGATGTATAAGTCCAAGCTTAATGGCGTGTAAAGCTTGGCCATCTAATTTACATGGTAGTTTTTTACATCTTCCATATAACGGATCACCCACAATTGGATGATTAATGTGAGCGCAATGTACTCTTATTTGATGCGTTCGCCCCGTATCTAGTTTGAAACTCATTAATGAGTAATTGCCAAATCTTTCTTCTAATTTCCAATAGGTACAGGCATACCTTCCTGAAGTTTCTTCAACTACTTTATATTTCAATCTATTTAATTTATCTCTGCCAATGTTCCCCACTATTTGGCCTTCTTCAGAATTCGGTGCTCCATGAATTACTGCAATATATTCGCGTGATGCTATTTTTTCTTTAATTTGTTTCTGGAGATTTACTAATGCCTCTTGGCTTTTTGCAACAACCATACATCCGGAGGTATCTTTATCTAATCTGTGAACAATCCCAGGTCTTAGTTTCCCATTAATTCCAGGTAGATCTTTACAGTGAAAAAGTAATCCATTCACTAAAGTTCCAGATTTGTGTCCAGGGGCTGGATGAACAATTAGTCCTGATTGTTTATTAATTACTATGATGTGCTCGTCTTCAAAAAGGATATTTAAATCAATTTTTTCAGGTTTCAAATAAATAAGAGGTTCTGGAGGAGGCATCCATATTTGAATATTGTCGCCATTTTTTAATGGGGTCTTTGCTTTCGCAGTCTTATAGTTTACAAGTACTAAACCTGAATTTATAAAATGTTGAATTCTTGCTCTACTTTGTTCTGGCCTTTTACTTACCAACCATCTGTCTAGCCTCATAGGAAGAGGTAGCTCATAAATAATTTCTATAAGCTCACCTTCTCCAATGCCGAAAGAATTTTGATTATTTAATTCCATAGTGGGACTTCTAAAGCAATTTTACCCAGCATTTGATTTCTATAATCTTCCAATAACTTATGAGACATTCTCCTTTTATCGCCAGAGGTATGTTTTGAAGCTGCTTCGTCGATCCAAGCAGAAGGACTCTTAAAGCCTTTAGTAATATCAACTCCATATCTATTAGATATTTGTTTAACTGAGATATTCGCATTCTTATCTTTGTTGAGAGTGGATATAATTTTGATAAATCCAATTGCGACACTCTCTATTTCATAAGCAGCTTCTCCAATATCGTCACACAGTGCAAGATTAAGTGCTGATTTTTGATCTTCTAAATTTGGAGGTATAACACCAGGAGCATCTAGCAGATCTATACCACTTTCTAATTTTATCCATCTTAAATTACGAGTCACGCCTGCTTTCCTAGCGCTATCTACAACTCTTTTTTTTGCGATTCTATTAATTAATGCCGACTTTCCTACGTTTGGAAAACCAAGTGTAAGGGCTCTAATTGGCCTAATTCGCATTCCTCTAGAGAGTCTTCTATCGTCGATTGACGACCTAGAATCTTTGGCTGACTTACAAATTTCTTTAATCCCTGTTCCTCTTTTAGCATCACACCAAAGAGGATATTGATCTTTAGAATTAAACCATTTATTCCAACTATTGATTGTATTCGGGGAGATCATATCTGATCTGTTAATGACAAGAATATGTTTTTTATTATTTATCCATTTATTTAAGTGTGGATGTCCTGTTGACAAAGGAATTCGTGCATCTCTCACTTCGATAACTAAATCTACTTTATTGATAACTTCAGATAATTTCTTTTCTGCTTTTGCGATATGGCCTGGGTACCATTGGATTTTGGGTATGTCCACTTCAATAAATCAAATAAAATTTTGTATTCCTTTTAGTTTTTATAAGTTTCAAAAGTATTTACTTCTAAATTTTAGTATAAATTTAATAACTAAAAATTTTTATAATCGTTAATTCTTAAAATTTATTAAGGCATAGGTAACAGTAACTACTTTTTAACCCAATAAGCCCAAATTAACGTTAGGGTCTTGAGATTATAAATATAGCTTGTTTAATGTCAAAATTATCTCTTTCCAGTCTTGATAAGACACATTTAGAAGGAAAAAAAGTTCTTGTAAGAGTAGATTTTAATGTTCCATTAAATGAAGATGGTCAAATAACCGACGATACGCGTATTCGTGCAGCGATCCCAACTATTGAATATCTTATTAATCATTCTGCAAAAGTCATTTTAGCTGCTCATTTTGGTAGACCGAAGGGTCAGGTAAATGAAAAAATGAGATTAACTCCAGTAGCAGTAAGATTAAGTGAATTGTTGGGGCAAAATGTTGCTCTTACTAACAGTTGTATTGGTGATGAAGCAGTTGCACAATCAAATAGCTTATCTAATGGAGATGTTCTTTTACTTGAGAATGTTCGTTTTTTTGGTGAAGAGGAAAAGAACGACCTGGAGTTTGCTGAAAAATTAGCATCACATGCAGATATGTATGTAAATGATGCTTTCGGTGCTGCTCATAGAGCGCATGCTTCAACTCAGGGTGTTACAAATTATTTAAGTCCCTCAGTAGCTGGATTCCTTTTAGAAAAAGAATTGAAATACCTACAAGGAGCAGTAGATTCCCCAAATCGTCCATTGGCAGCAATAGTTGGAGGGTCAAAGGTTAGTAGTAAAATAGGAGTACTTGATTCTTTACTAGATAAGTGTGACAAAATCATGATTGGTGGAGGTATGATATTCACTTTTTATAAAGCTAGAGGTTTAGATGTCGGAAAGAGCCTTGTAGAAGAAGATAAACTCGAGCTTGCTAAAGATTTAGAAGCAAAAGCAAAAGCAAAAGGAGTAGAGTTATTATTACCCACCGATGTTGTTTTGGCTGATGAATTTTCTCCTGACGCCAATAGTAAAATATCTCAAATTGATGCAATTAGTGGGAATTGGATGGGTCTAGATATTGGTCCAGATTCCATTAAAGTTTTTCAGAATGCTCTTGCAGAATGTAAGACAATTATTTGGAATGGTCCAATGGGAGTTTTTGAATTTGATAAATTTGCAGATGGTACAAATGCAATAGCTACGACTCTTGCGGACTTAAGTGCTTTTTCTGAAGTTTGTACAATAATTGGTGGTGGAGATTCAGTTGCAGCAGTTGAAAAAGCAGGATTAGCTGAGAAAATGTCTCATATATCTACCGGAGGTGGGGCTAGTTTGGAACTTTTAGAAGGTAAAACTTTACCAGGTGTGGCTGCGCTAAACGACGCTTAGGCTATATCTCATCAACAATATCAATGCTCTTTGTGAAAGTAATCATTCCCTCAGGATGAGCTATGATTCCTGACCAAATTTGCATCCCTGGTTTTGAAGGGGCTCTTGTAATTTTAAAAATCCCTCCAGACGCCAATGGTTCCAATAACATTTCTTGTTCAAACAATGAATTAACTTGATGAGGTTTTATAGCTCCAGCAATAATCACTTCTTCAAGAGGCTTATTTAGAATTATATCGATATCGTATTTTGAACCAGTAAGAACTCTATCAGGAATTTTAAAACTAATATCTATTTTTTTATTATCGTTTCTTATTGTGGTGAATAAATTTTTGATAATCCCTTCACTTATTTTTCCATTCACGATTGAAAATAAATAATCAAATTTGGATTCGAGTATATATATTTCTCCGTTAACTATTTTTTCCCCAGAAACTTTTATTCGCAAAATATCTTCATCTGGAATATTAGATTTTAATCTTTTGATCTTCCATTTGCTGTTAGGGAAATCATTAATAATCTTTGAAAATTGTTTTGGAATATTTTGGTTTTCATCATTTCTAAAATTTTTTTTAATAAACTCTAAGTCTCGCTTATTTAATGAGGTTTCTAAATTTCTTATAAAATCAACTTTTAAAGTTTGCGTTATTGCTGAATAGGGGAGAATGAGATAAATAAATAAGTAGAGAGGGAATCCTATATTTCTGAATAAGTTTAAATTCAACATATTTATTATTTATTATTTTCATTCTACTAATTTAAGTTTTTATGTCTAAAAAAAATAATTTATTAGTTGCAGCTAGTGGAACAGGAGGCCATATTTTTCCAGCTTTAGCAGTTTCTAAAGAGGTGGAGGATGAGTGGAATATTCATTGGTTGGGTATTCAGCAAAGACTTGATGCGCATTTGATTCCCCAAAAATATAATTTGAAGACTTTGAATTTAAAGACACCAAGAAAAAATATTTTTTTGTTTTATCAATATATAAAAATTTTAATGTCAACTTTCCAAATAATTAGGATCTTAAAAGAAAAAAAAATTAACTTGGTTTTTACGACTGGAGGTTATATATCTGCCCCTACTATTGTTGCTTCAAAACTTCTAAAGATACCTATCATTATTCATGAATCAAATGTAGTTCCAGGAATGGTCACGAAATATTTTGGTTTTTTATGTAACTATGTTCTTTTAGGATTTAAAGAAACAAATTCTTATTTAAAAAATTGTAAAACTATTTTCACTGGAACACCTTTAAGAGAGCAATTCTATAAATTTAATTTTTTGCCAGAATGGGTTCCAAAAGGAAATGGACCTCTTTTGTTTGTTTTGGGAGGTAGTCAAGGATCAAAAGCTATAAATCAAATTCTTTATGAATCTCTAGAGTTTTTAATAAAAAAACAATTTCGGATAGTTCATATTGTTGGCGAATCTAATCTAAAACCTTTTCATGTAAAAAACTCCAAAAATTATATTCAAAAGAAATTTACTAATGAAATAGCAGCTTTAATTCAAAACTGTGATCTTGTAATATCGAGATCTGGTGCAGGAACAATCAATGAATTAATGGAGGCTGAAAAACCTTCAATTTTAATTCCATATCCATATTCTAAAAATAATCATCAGGAGAAAAATGCCATGATTCTTGCTGCAAGTGGAGGCTCAGTTTTAATCAATCAGAATAATATGTCTAAAGAAGTTTTTGAAGAAACTCTAGAAAGAATTTTTAAAATAAAATCAAAAAAGGGAAAAAAACATTATGAAATTTTAGATCTCATGAAGAAGAATATGGAAAATAATAATAAAATTAAATCTAAAAATGAGATTAAAAAGTATATTGATTATTTTTTAAAGGAATTCTGAATTTCTTCACATAAAAGAGTGTTATTTTTTCTATTCTGTAGACTTATTCTTGCCCACTTTTCGTCAAGGAATCTAAATGAAGTGCATTCTCTAAGCAATATTCCCTTATTTTCTAAGTATTTTATATTTGGCGACAAGGATGTTTCACTTTCTATTAAAAAAAAGTTGGTTGAAGAGTTATGAATTTTAAGGTTCTCTATTTTTAATAATTTTTCAAATACTCTCTTTTTTTCAATATTTATCCAGCTGTGAATCTGTTTTGTCCACTGTTCATAGAATTTCTTATTACTTAGTAGATCAATCCCGGCTTTAATAGAAAATGAATTTAAAGGCCAAGGATCTCTATTTATTTCCCATTGTTTAAGTTTTTTCGATGAGCCAATAACGTAACCTAATCTAAGCCCTGGAATATTGAAGATTTTGGTCAAGCTTCTCAAGACTAATAAATTATCAAATCTTTTGGTTAATGGTATTAAAGATTCTTTGTCTCCATTAGGTGTTATGGATAAAAAAGCTTCATCGCAGATAACTAATTTATATTTTTTCACAACTTCCTCCAATGAATTCTTTTCCCATAATTGGCCGGTAGGGTTATGTGGATTTGTTATCCAAATAACATCACCTTTTGGATGAAGCGGAAATGATTGAGGAAAAATATCACTCCAGTTTTTTGGTAATTCGCAATGTATAAAATTGCTATTCCAACAATTTAAAGATCTTTCATAATCAACAAATGATGGAGAAGGAATACAACTTATTCCGAATTTGGATGCTTCATAACCTGCCCAGGTTATTAATTCAGAAGCTCCATTCCCAGGCAATATATTCTCTGGGTTTATCCCATGAAATTTGCCGATTATTTCTTTCAGATCACTCAAGTTTCTTTCTGGGTAATATCTAAAGCCAAGATTCTTAATTTCCGCATTTATTGAATCTATTAGTATTTGAGGGGGATCAAAGGGTACTAATGATGCACTTGCATCAATGATTTCGGATGGTAATAAATTTAATTTTTTCGCAATTGCATATACATTTCCACCGTGCTTCAAGTTTGATCCTTGCATGGCTAACTTTGAGTAATCATGAGGTTCATTATTCATGCTCTAATTTTATTCAACCCATTTTAAATCTGATCCAATTGCATCTTTTATACTAGATAATTGATGGTTATTGAGTTGCTTTATAATTCCCTCAAGTATATCTGGTACTAATTGTGGACCCTTATATATCCATCCTGTGTAAAGTTGAATTAATGATGCTCCAGAACAAATTCTTTCCCAAGCTGACTCAGGACTATCTATTCCACCAACCCCAATTAAAATAATCTTTTTATCAATATTATGTATATGTTTTATTATTTGATTTGCTTTTTTTTGGAGAGGCCTCCCACTTAATCCTCCATTCTCTTGAGAGAGTAATAATCCAGTTTGCCTGATCTTTCTATTTTCAAGACCTAATCTATCAATGCTGGTGTTTGTAGCAATTATTCCATCGATGTTTTCCTCGATTATTAATTGGCAAATATCTTCAATATCTTTAAGGCCTAAATCTGGCGCAATTTTTACAAATAATGGTGGACAATTAGGTAAGTTTTTAATTTCTCTAAGAAGTTCTTTTAGAAGAATTGGATCTTGTAATTTTCTTAGTCCTTCAGTATTTGGAGAACTAACGTTTATTGCTGCGTAATCACAATATGGAATTAATAATTTTAGAGAAGTTAAATAATCATCTTTTGCTTGAGATAAACCTGTAATTTTTGACTTACCGAAATTTATCCCTAAACAAATATTCTCCCTGTTTTTTTTAAACTCAATACCTTGTTCGACAAAGTTTTTAACTAGATTTTCAGCACCATTATTATTGAAACCCATTCTATTTAATGCTGCTTCTTCTTCTGCCAATCTAAATAACCTTGGTTTGGGATTTCCATTCTGAGCAAATTTAGTTACTGTACCAAGCTCAGCAAATCCAAAACCAAAATCTTTCCATATATTTGCGGCATTTCCATTTTTGTCAAAACCCGCAGCTAAACCAATTGGATTACAAAAATTTATTCCACATATGTTCTGAGTTAACCTTTTATCAACTACAGAAAATTCTTCATTTAGATTTTTTAAGATAGAAGATACTATAGGCCAATTATATTTTCTTGAACTGAATGATAGGAGACTAAGAGATAAATTTGTTAAGTATTCTGCATCAATTCCAGAGTCTTTTTTTAATACAGGGGTAATCAAGTTTTTATAAAGATTTTTAAATCCCCCCTTCTTATCATTCATAAAAAATTAGGCTTCTTTTTTTCTATTATCCAATATTTTTTATCTTTAGGAATCAATCTCCAATTACGCCATTCAAAAAGTGAATATTGTTTTATCTTTAAGTGGTTTTCATCACCTAATAAGGTTTCTAGTTCAGGTGAACTTAACAGGTACTTTTTTTCTGCAAATTTTTGAATTAATTCATTGCGGGAAAATAATTCCTGAATTTCTACAGGTGCATTTTTTTCAAAAAAATCAACTGAGGATTCTATTTTTTTTAAGTTACTTTCTAAAGATATACCTTTGCTGTAATTAGTTGCAATTTTATCAACCCTATCATTTTGTTTATCCCCGCTATGACCTTTAACATATTCCATTATTAGGCCATTAATTCTTAATTGATCAATTTTTTGCCATAGATCAAGATTTTGAACTGGTTTCCCTGAACTTGTTTTCCATCCATTCTTCTTCCAATTAATAATCCATTTTGTATAACCCTCTATTACATATTTACTATCAGTTCTTAGTTTAAAGTTCTCTTTTAATTTGTAGGTTTTTAATTTCTCAAGAGTTTTTATAGCCGCAGTGAGTTCCATTCTATTATTAGTAGTATTTTGCTCGGAACCACCTATTTCTAATTCGCTGTTATCTTCAAAAATTATTAAACCGCCCCAACCACCTGGGCCTGGATTACCACTGCAGGCTCCATCGGTTGCGGCTTCAATCGCAATACTATCACTATTCATAATTTTTGAAGCCGATATTAAGGTTATCGGCTTGAAAAAATGTACTCTTATTTAAGTGTAACTTTACCGCCAGCTTCTTCAATCTCTTTCTTTAAAGATTCAGCATCTGCCTTGGCAATTCCTTCTTTTACTGTTTTTGGTGCAGATTCAACAAGTGCTTTTGCATCGCCAAGACCTAGACCAGTTGCATTTCTTACAACCTTAAGTACTTTGATTTTTGCAGCTGCATCAAAGCTTTCGAGAACTACATCAAATTCAGTTTTTTCTTCAGCAGCGCCACCATCTGCGTCACCGCCAGCTGCTCCTGGAGCTGCCATAACTACACCTGCAGAAGCTGCAGCAGATACACCAAAAGCCTCTTCAATTTGCTTTACAAGCTCTGATGCTTCTAAAAGTGATAGAGATTTTAATGATTCAAGAATTTCTTCAGTTTTTGCGGACATTTTCTTAAAGTTAATTAGGTTTTGAATTTAGGATTCTGATTTTTCAGAATGTTGTTGAAGTGATCTAGCAAGTCCAGAAGGTACTTCATTAATAGAGATCGCAATTTTTGTTGCAACGCCATTAAGAGCGCCAGCAATTTTTGCCATCAATACTTCTTTAGATGGAAGACTTGCAATTTCTTTTATTTCAGAATCGCTTAGAAGTCTGCCTTCAAATAAAGCTCCTTTGGTTTCGGATTTTTTGGTGTCTTTTTGAAAAGATTGGATAGCTTTTACAGCACCACCAACATCTTCTTTGATTAAGACAAAAGCATTTGTTCCGGTCAGTAAAGATTCAAGATCGTTCCAATTACTATCTCCATCAATAGCTTTACGCATTAATGAATTTTTAGTAACTTTGCAAATGCCGTTAGTTGTTTGCAATCTAGATCGCAAATCTGACATCTCTTTGATAGTTAAACCTTTATAGTCAAGAACTACAGCCATTTCCGAGTCGTTTAATAGAGATTTAATCTCAGTAACGATTTGTTGCTTATTCTCTAGTGTTCGGCCCATTGATGTTTTTTGGATCGTAATTTAGGGAGAGCAGGAAATGCGGCAAAGTCCTTTTAAAGAGGCCGCTTTTATTAGATCCAAAAAGAAATAATTTAAGACGAGTCCTCGGTAGGAATTAAAAATTTAGAATAACTAAATTAACCTACTTTCTTTGGCCGTATTATTGCACTTTAAATTATACTACAAAGCGTTAACCTTCAGGTTGGTAATCTTGTACAGCATTTATGTCAACTTGAACCGAAGGCCCCATTGTTGAAGTTACATAAAAAGTTTTCCAATACTTTCCCTTAGCTCCACTTGGTTTATTTTTATCAATTGATTCTTGTAAGGTTTTTAAGTTATCAAATAGAGCCTCTTTTGTGAAACTTGCTTTTCCAAAGCGGACATGAACGATTCCAGCCTTATCTGCTCTAAATTCGAGCTTACCAGCTTTGAATTCTTTTATTGCATTAGCAATGTCATTAGTTACTGTACCAGCTTTAGGATTAGGCATTAAACCTCTAGGTCCTAAAACTCTTCCTAATTTTGCAACCTTTGGCATCATATCTGGAGTTGCAATAAGTAGATCAAACTCCATATTTCCTTTATTGATGCTTTCCACTAGGTCTTCTTCTCCAAATAAATCTGCACCAGCAGCCTTAGCTTTCGATACATTCTCACCACTTGTAATTACTGCAATTTTGATGCTTTGGCCAGTACCATGTGGCAATGCAACAGTAGTCCTTAATTGTTGATCAGTATATTTTGGATCAATGCCTAAACGTATATGTGCTTCAATAGTTTCATCAAATTTTGCATTAGCATTTTCCTTGATAATACTAAGAGCTTCAAGTGGTGCGTAAATGCGATCTTCTATCTTTGTTGATAGAGCCGCCATTCTTTTGGATAGTTTTTTCATAATAATGTTGGGTGCAAACGGTTATTAACTAACCTCCCCTAAATAGTGAGAAATTTTGTACTGAACTCAATCAGTGATAGAGACGCCCATATTACGAGCAGTACCCTCAATTACTTTCATTGCTGATTCAACACTAGAACAGTTTAGATCAGGAAGCTTAGTTTTGGCTATTTCTTCTAATTGAGCTTTACTTATATTCCCAACAGAGCCTTTTGCGGATTCACCTGATCCTTTTTCTATACCAGCTGCTTTTGTTATTAAAACGGAAGCAGGAGGCGTTTTTGTGATAAAAGTAAAGCTTCTATCTTCAAAAACAGAAATCTCGACTGGAATTACAAAACCTGCTTTATCTTGTGTCCTTGCGTTGTATTCTTTGCAAAATGCCATGATATTGACACCATGTTGTCCTAAAGCTGGGCCTACAGGAGGAGCAGGATTTGCTTTGCCTGCTTGTAGAGCAAGCTTGATAACTGCAACAATTTTTTTTGCCATTAGATTAGAAAATTTAAGCTGAAGTAGAAAATCATAATTTTACTCGATAAACAAGAACAATTAGAAATTAATTTTGTTTATTGATTTGGGAGAATTCTAATTCTACAGGAGTCTCGCGCCCAAATATTGAAAGTAATGCTTTTAATTTATTTCTTTCTCCGGAAACTTCTATAACTTCTCCCTGGAAATCCTTGAATGGACCGCTAGTTACAATGATTCTATCTTTTTCTTCAATATCTAACTTGATTACAGCTTTTTTCTCTGATGCGCGCTTAAAGATTCTATTAACTTCTTGTCTTGATAATGGTCTAGGTTTGATATGACCTCGCGATCTTCCGCTGCCTCTACCGTCTTCAGCACCGACAAAGTTAATTACATTTGGAGTACTTTTAACAGCCATCATTGTATCTTCATCCAAAATCATTCTTACGAGTACATAACCTGGGAAAACTTTTTCTTCAGTAGTTTGTCTGCTTCCATCTTTTTTTAATTTAATTCCTGGAGTTTGGGGAATTTCAATTTCAATGATTCTATTATTAACACCTAAAGTTACTGATCTCTGCTCAAGAGTCGCTTTTACTTTTTTTTCACAGCTTGATGCTACTTGAACTGCATACCATCTTGCGATGCTTGTATTTGCTTTTGAAGAAGCAAGGTTTGTAGTTAATTCATTACTCATTTTTCTGGAAGCTTAATTAAGATCTTTATAAATGGATATTCGGGAGATAATTCAACCAAAAATTTGCGAGGCTGCCCACCCATAGAATCTGCTAACAGAAGCAATGGCTGCAGCAGAAAAAGATACCATAATTATAACTGCTACTGATTCGCTAAAAAGTTGTTGTTTGTTAGGCCACACGACAAGTTTAAGCTCATCGTAGGTAGATCTAAAAAAATTATTCTTTTTTTTAGGCTCTTCAACTTCAGGAGAATCCTTTTTAAGAGGTTCTTTATTAGTAGTAGGACTTGTCACAAAATTTGTTTGGAATTAAGCATTATGCTTTAGTTTTTATTTTAGCTTATTGATTTACTCCTCAGCTAGGTTTGAAAACGATCTCATCTTTTTTAGCAGGATTAAGTTTAATTGTTATATTTTTTTTATTTTTGAAGTTATCCTCTAAAAGTTTTGCAGCCAAGGGATTTTCTATTTGTCTTCTAAGTTCCCTGCTAAGTGGCCTAGCACCATATTCAGGTTCGTAAGAATCGTTTGCAATTTTGTCGATAACTTTTTTGTCTATAGCGATATTTATTTTCTGCTCAAGTAGCAGGTTCTTTAAATCTTCTGTTTGTAGAATGATTATTTTTTGAAGTTCATCAATAGATAATGGATCAAACTTTACTACTTCGTCAATTCTATTTAAAAATTCAGGTCTAAAAATTGAAGACAATGCATTACTAATTGAATCATCTAGAATTTGTTGATCTTTTTCTAACTTTCCCTCACTTTTAGAAATCTTTTGCGAATACTCCAGTATAGATTTACCAGCTAGGTTACTTGTCATAATGATTACCGTATTTTTGAAATCTACGGTCCTTCCTTGGGAGTCCGTTAATCTTCCTTCATCTAAGACTTGCAAAAGGATATTAAATACTTCTGCATGTGCTTTTTCTATCTCATCAAGAAGTATTACTGAATAGGGTTTACGTCTTACAGCTTCAGTTAATTGACCTCCCTCTTCATAACCAACATAACCTGGGGGAGCTCCTAAAAGTCTTGCTACGGCATTTTTCTCCATATATTCACTCATGTCTAATCTTAAAAGTGCGTCTTCTTCATCAAATAAAGCTGTTGCAAGAGATTTTGCTAATTCTGTTTTACCAACACCAGTAGGACCCATAAATAAAAAAGATCCAATAGGTCTTTTGGGACTTTTCATGCCAACTCGAGCTCTTCTAATTGCAGCAGAAACAGCTTCTATAGCTTTTTCTTGTCCAATAACTTTTTCACTTAGTTCTTTTCCTAGATTGACTAATTTTTTACGTTCATTTGAAACTACTTTAGAAATTGGAATTCCTGTGATTTTTGATATAACATCTGCAATATCATCAGGTTCAACTTGATATTTAAAAGGGAAATTTCTATTTTTCTTTATTTTATTAAAGTTCTCTTCAACTTTTTGTATGTCATTCACTATTTCACTTAACTCTTCTTCAAGCTTTTCTAAATAATCTAGATCATTTTCAATTTCTCGATTTGATTTATCTTTAATTTGTTTGGTTATCTTATCTTCTTCTTTCATTAAAATAGATAATTCCTCCATTTCTTCACGTAAATTGTTCCAATTTTCCAAAAGAACGTTCAATTTTGCCTCTGATTGTTGTCTATTATTCAATAGTTTTTCTTGAGCTTCGACATTTTCTCCTTGCAAATTATTCAATTTTTCATCAATAGTATTAAGTTTGTTTTCTTGTTGGAGAATGATTTGTGGCATATTATTAGACTCGATTTTCAACTGTGCAGCTGCTTCATCAATTAAATCTATTGCACTATCAGGGAGACATTTATCGCTGATGTATCTATCGGCCAATTTTGCAGAATAGTTTACAGCCTCTTCAGAAATTTTTATGCCATGATGTAATTCATATTTCTTTTTGATTCCTTGTAATATTTTTACGCTTAATTCTACTGAAGGTTCATTAACAGCTATCTTTTGAAAGCAATTATTTAATGCCTGATCTTTTTCAATAGTTTCACGAAATTTCTCAGGTGTTGTTGTACCGATACATCTAAGTTCTCCTTCAGCTAATAAAGGTTTTAAGATATTACTGATGTCGGTAGAAGATCTGTCAGAACTTAATATTGAGTGAATTTCATCAATAAAAAGAATCATTCCTTGGTTTGGATTATTTAGTTCCTGCATTATTAAGCTTAGTCTTTCCTCTAGTTGACCTCTAAATTTGGTCCCAGAAACTAATGCACCTAAGTCAAGTGAAATAATTTTTAAGTCCCTTAAAGTATCAGGAACTTTTTTGTCTACAATTAATTGCGCAAGTAATTTTGCAATTGAGGTTTTACCAACTCCAGGATTGCCAATAAGTATAGGGTTATTTTTGTTTCTTCTGCAGAGTACCCTCATTAAATTATTGAGCTCATTTTCTCTTCCTAAAACAGGATCCAATAAGCCTTTTTTAGCTGATCCTGTTAAATCTTTTCCATAAATTGAAAGAACAGTTTCATCTTTTCCAACTTGTTTTTTGGTTTCAATTTGAAGTTCACTTTTCGGTAATGGAACAATAGCTTTTTTAAATTTTTCTTCTTTTACAAGAGTCTCTTCAGTCTCGTTGTTTGATTCGAAATTAGATTGATTATTTATTTCAATCACATTCCCATAATTAAAAGAATCTTTTGATTTATTAATATTTGGGTAAAACTTTAATTCTTCCTCTAATTTTTCCATGGAAAGGTTTCCTTCTTCAAAAACATAATTTCCAATTCTTAAATCTCTTCCAAGAGCAATTAGTAAATGAGGGATTTCTATTAATCTCGATCCCCATTGAGTTTTAATCTGATTCGCGTTATCTAATAAAATTTCTAAATCTTCTCCGATAGTAAAAATATCTGACTCATTTGTTGGTGTCTCTTCTAAAAAATCTTCTGTTATGTCTAAAACTGTATCTTGGTCGATTGATAATTTTTCAATGAAGGCAAAGAATTCACTTGATGAGAACAATGTATGAATTATGTGTTCAATATTAAATTCGCTATGATCCCATTTTTTTGCGGTTTCTTCCCCTAATAAAAGAAGATTCCAACTAATATCGCTAAATAGTTCAGGACTGGATGTAAGTGTTTCTCTCATAAACTATAAAAACTATAGTTGATTATTAATTAATATTCTAAATAGGAACTGCATTAATAATCATCCAATAATTTTCAAATTGTAAGATGAATTTGAAAATTATTTAGATGAGAGGATTTGAGGGGACTTTAGAATCAAAAAAAACGTTAAATAGTATCTAAGCCCTTATAAAATTAAAAAATTATAGTTGGTTAACAAATATATTTCAGATATTAGCCAAATAGTTCAGCTATTAATAGGATTTAAATAGTAATAATTAAATTGTGAAAGAAACTATTGATTTTCTTATTGATACTGTTGAAGCAAGGCAAGTCCTTGATTCAAGAGGTAATCCAACTGTAGAGGCAGAAGTATTTTTGGAATGTGGTGCAAGTGGTAGAGCAATTGTTCCCAGCGGAGCTAGCACTGGTGCTCATGAGGCACATGAATTAAGAGATGGTGGTTCGAAATATATGGGAAAAGGCGTTTTGAATGCCGTTAATAAAATTCATGAAACCATATCGCCGGCTTTATGTGGTTTGTCATCTTTAGATCAAACTGCAGTAGATAAATTAATGATTGAAATTGATGGAACTCCTAATAAGTCTAACCTTGGAGCAAATTCAATCCTTGCAGTAAGTCTTGCCACTGCTAGAGCATCAGCAAATGCTTTAGAAATTCCCCTATATAGATATCTTGGAGATCCATTATCCAATCTTCTTCCAGTCCCATTGATGAATGTAATAAATGGTGGTGCACATGCACCAAATAGTCTTGATTTTCAGGAATTTATGCTTGTTCCACATGGAGTTAATAATTTCAGTGAATCATTAAGAATGGGTACTGAAATTTTTCACTCATTAAAATCATTACTTGATCAAAAAGGTCTATCTACCGCTGTAGGCGATGAGGGTGGATTTGCTCCGAATTTGTCATCAAGCGAAGAAGCAGGGGACTTATTATTAGAAGCAATTCAAAAAGCAGGATTTAAGCCTGGTGAGCAGGTATCTTTAGCTTTAGATGCCGCTAGTACTGAATTTTATAGTGATGGTATTTATAAATATGAAGGTAAAAGTTTAAATAGTTCTGAAATGATTTCATATCTTTCAAGATTAGTTTCCAATTATCCAATAGTTTCAATAGAAGATGGTTTAGCAGAGGATGATTGGGAGGGTTGGTCAGAATTAAACAAAGAATTAGGAAATAAAGTTCAGCTTGTAGGTGATGATTTATTCGTTACTAATACAGAAAGATTAAGGAAAGGGATTATGGAAAATTCTGCCAATTCAATCCTAATAAAGGTAAATCAAATTGGAACATTAACTGAAACTTTGGAGGCTATTGAATTAGCTAAAATTTCTGGTTTCACAAGTGTTATTAGTCATAGAAGTGGTGAGACTGAAGATACAACAATTGCTGATTTATCTGTCGCAACAAGATCGGGTCAGATCAAGACCGGCTCTTTGAGTAGAAGTGAAAGGATTGCAAAATACAATAGGCTTTTAAAAATTGAGGAGGAATTAGGAAATCAAGCAAGATTCGCTGGAGCTTTAGGTTTAGGTCCCAAAAATATATAGTTTTTTTAGCCTTTAAGTTTTTCTAAACGTGAGCCTTTTCTCATACTTAATTGGCATTTTATCCAATCAATACTTATTGGGAGTGCAAAAAAAAGTGGCAACAATGCAAAATTATTTTGTTTATTGGTTACAAGTAAAGCAGATGCAATTGATAAGCTTCCTATAAGAATTGAATGGCCTAAAGTTTTTTGAGCAGTAAACATTTTTTTGAATTGCCTATCAGACTCTCCCATTCTTATTTGTAATTGTAAATCGCCCTGCTCTAATCTTTCTAAACTTTCATCTATTCTTTTGGGAATACCAACAGCTTTCGATCCTAGTTCACCCACTTGCCTTCCAAATTGGTTAATTAAATCGTTAGGAGTTTGATTATTTGAAGTCATAAGTTCTATTAAATAAGGCTTGGTAACTGATACAAGGTTAAACCCTGGATCAAGCATTCTACCAACTCCTTCAAAAGTTGATAAAGCTCTCATCACAAAGATTAAAT
Source organism: Prochlorococcus marinus XMU1412 (assembly GCF_017696315.1). NCBI lineage: Bacteria > Bacillati > Cyanobacteriota > Cyanophyceae > Synechococcales > Prochlorococcaceae > Prochlorococcus > Prochlorococcus marinus. Next base: position 201,812 of record NZ_JAAORJ010000001.1, read on the forward strand.
CTACTGGCAGTTGAAATGGTGTTTCATAGACAAGTTCGTATAAATCTCCAGATAATTTTTCAATAATATTTGGACTAAATGGTGGAGTTAAGGCTTCTTTAAGCATCACTCTGACTAATCTTCTGACTGGTCCTACATCAATATCTTTTGAAATTAGCCCAGCCTGTTGTAATTCACTAACAAGTGATGAAGCGTCTCTTAAAGCAGCAGCCTTAACCATCCCCCCTAATCTTGTTTGAAGATTATTTGAGATATTGCCCATCATTCCAAAATCATAAAAAATCAATTTACCTTCATTTGAAACTGCTAGATTCCCTGGATGAGGGTCTGCATGAAAAAAACCGTAATTTACTAATTGTTTTAAATAACTGATAGCCCCTATTTCTGCAATTTTAGGTAAATCAATTTCTTGTGATTTTAATTTTTCTAAATCGCTTATTTTTGTTCCTTCCAGAAAACTTAAGCAAAGCACTTTTTCACTGCTCATATCCCAAATTACTTCAGGAACTTCAACATTTTTATCATCAAGAAATTGCTGTCTAAATCTTGCTGCATATTGTGCTTCACAATTAAAATCAAGCTCCTTCATGAGAACTTTCCTACACTCTTTGGCAATCTCAACCCAGTTTCTACCTCGGCTCCAATTCTTATTTTTCTGCAACAATCCCGCTATTTGCTGCATTATGCCCAAATCAATAACAAATAATTCTTTTAAATTTGGTCTTTGCACTTTAAATACTACATTCGTACCATCTTTTAATGTTGCCCTATGAACCTGAGCTAATGATGCTGATCCAACCGGATCACTTATTATTTGATCTATATCATTAAACTTAGACCCTAGTTCTCTTCTTATAGTTTCTTCAACTTGCGCAAATGAAAATTTAGGAACTTGATCCTGCAATTTAGACAATTCCTGTATCCAGGTATTAGGAATTAAATCAGGTCTCGCTGATAATAATTGTCCAATTTTAATAAATGCTGATCCAAGCTTTATTAATTGATTAGTAAACCACCTTGCTCTTTTAATTTGGACCTTACTTTTTTCATTGCTCTTAGTTTGGAAAATTGTAAATCTAATATTATCTATCCACAAATTTATTAAAAGCGAAATCAGAGTTACCCAAATAAGAAAGGCCCTCTTAAATTTTTTTAAACGATAATGAAGAATGTGATAACTCATATAATTTGATTATTTATATTTTTATTAAAGTGATCAATTTGCTTATTGATATCTTCAATTTGATTTAAAGCTATTGTTATTTTGGGATCTTGATAAGTATTTGTGGACTCATTTTCTTGAATATTTTCAGCTTTCTCCATTCTTGAGGCTTCTTCGATTATGGATTCTTTCAAACTATCAAATTCTTTTTTGAGAATTTCTGGAGCATCCTGAGCAATATTTGTTGCTTCTTCAATTTTTTCAACCAATATCTCGTTTAATTTTTCGGTTACTTTCTTAATAGCAGCTTTTAAAAGGTAGTCAGAGTTGGTCATGAAAATATAATGTTTCTACGGCAATTGATTTTTCGATATGACTTAATAATAGATCAATACAGAACATTTCACGTAAGTGATCATTTTGATAGTTAATTGTTTATGTTTTTCCTATGTAAGTTTGTTTCTATATTATGCTTTTTTCTTTTTTTTCTTTTAACTTATATCTATATACAAGGTTAGGTATTCACATTAAAGATATCTTCTAACCAAAAGCTCATCTAATTAACTACTAAAAAGGAGTTTTTAAAAATTGGAAATCATTGAGTCAGATGTAGTTATTATCGGAGGAGGTCCCGCCGGATGTACTTGCGCACTTTATACATCGCGGTCAAACTTAAAGACAGTAATTCTAGATAAAAATCCATCTGTTGGCGCCTTAGCAATAACTCATCAAATTGCTAATTATCCAGGTGTTCCGATTGATATAAGTGGGGAGAAATTACTTACTCTAATGAGAGAACAGGCTGTGGAATACGGCACAGACTATAGAAGAGCACAAGTGTTTGGAATAGATGCTAGTGGAGAATGGAAAATGGTTTATACACCCGAAGGCACCTTCAAGGCTAAAGCACTTGTTCTTGCAAGTGGAGCTATGGGTAGGCCTGCTTCATTTAAGGGGGAAGCTGATTTTCTTGGCAAAGGAGTAAGTTATTGTGCTACATGTGATGGAGCTTTTTATAAAAATAGAGAAGTTGCCGTAGTTGGAGTGAACAAGGAGGCAATTGAAGAGGCAACTGTTCTTACTAAATTTGCTTCTACTGTACATTGGATTACATCAAGTGATCCTAAATCAGATAATGAAGAAGCTATGGAATTGATGGATAATTCAAATATAAAACATTGGAGTAGAACAAGATTATTGGAAATATTGGGTGATGATATGGGTGTGAATGGAGTTGTTGTAAAAAATAAGCAAGAAGAAAATCCTATTAATTTAAATTTAGATGGAGTGTTTGTTTACATGAGTGGTTCAAAGCCAATTACTGATTTTTTAGGGGATCAAATTGCTTTAAAAGAGGACGGAGGAGTTATTGTGGATGACTTTATGTCCACAAACTCTGATGGAGTTTGGGCAATTGGAGATATAAGAAATACACCATTTAAGCAAGCGGTTGTTGCAGCTTCTGATGGATGTATTGCTGCAATGTCAATTGATAGATACTTAAATAGTCGAAAAAATATAAGAGTAGATTGGATTCATTCTTAAAAATAAATATTGCTTCTTTAATTTAGAGGGGTGTTGCTTCAGAAATATAAGCAACTCCTCCGTAATAGCTTAAATCGTCCCTGATATTATCTCTCATTTTATCTATTAATTCTTGCTCACAAAAAACAATTACATGAGCATTTGCACCTAATCCTGTAAATTCCATATCTTCAGTAACAACTCTTTCAGGTCCTCTGCCTGTGGCGTGTTTCATAACTGTATATCCAGGAACATTAGCTTTTTCTAATGTTTTAATGATTGCATCTAGTTCTCTTTCACTAAATATCAAGTCTAATCTTTTCATTTTTATAAAGGGGACAATGGGATAATGGTATTTACTAAACTCATATATATTGGAATGCCAAGAACTATATTGAATGGGAAAGTTAGACCTAGTGTAGTTGAAATATAATAACTAGATTTAGCTTCTGGAACTGTCATCCTCATCGCTGCAGGAACTGCTAAATAAGAGGCGCTTGCACATAAAACCACAAATAAAAGTGCATTGCCAGGCCCTAAAGATAAAAATCTTGCAACAAAAACACCAATAAATGCGTTAAACAAAGGCATAAAAATGGCAAAGCCAATCAAGAACGAACCCGCATTCTTCAGTCTCGGCAATCTTTGAGCAGCGACTATTCCCATATCTAATAAGAAGAAGCATTCTGCTCCATAGAATAATTGTCCAGTAAAAGGCTCCATTTTTGCAATTCCCGAGGGATTACTGGAAGCAGTGAGAAACCCTACAATTAGGCTTGAGAGCAATAAATAAACTGATCCATTCAAAAGTGATTCGTGTAATATTGCGCTTAGATGCATTTTTCTTGATTTTGGTCTATTTTTGGGAGCTGCAAATTTCACAAGTAATAATCCAACAATTATTGCGGGAGATTCCATTAAAGCTAATGCGCCAACCATAAACCCATCAAAAGCTATTTTTTGACTCTCCAAAAAACTTTCTGCGGAAATAAATGTAACAGCACTAATTGAACCGTATGCTGCTGCTATTGCGGCTGAATTAAAGACATCAAACTTAAGTCTTAAAATTAAAAATCCAATCAGCGGGATTATAAGTGACATCAGTATTGCAGCACTTAAAGTAGGCAATACCTGGTCTGTAAAACCACTTTTCTGTATCTCTATACCTCCTTTGAACCCAATAGCTAGTAGCAGATATAAGGAGAAGAGTTTAGGTAATGGAGCTGGTATTTCTAAATCAGATTTAAAGAGTACTGATATTGCTCCAATCAAAAAGAAAAGAACTGGCGGGGCTAATACATTTTGCAGAATTGGATTTATTTCCATAAATTACTAGGCTATTTCATTTAGAGCAGTTTCTAAAGCTTCTTTTCTTGTTTCAATAATGCCTTCAACTCCAAACTTAGCTAATCTGTCTTTTACTTTTTCATTAGCACCAGCAACAAATGCTTTTCTGGAATTATTTTTTGCTTCTTGCATCATATCCTCTATTGCAAGAGTCGCTGTAACTCCAAGTCGTGGTACATCAGTGATATCTAATATCAAAACTTTGTAGTTTCTTACAAGCATCATTCTCTCAGATATGCCTTTAGCTGCTCCAAAACTAAGTGGTCCTTTAAGTCTAAATAGCATTACCTCACCCGAACATCTATCTAGAAGTGCTTTTTCATCAGCAGGCAAAGCATTTTTTCCTTGATCATCTTCTGATAAAGGATTATCCTCATCCATGCCTTCTAGTTGAGTTTCGGTTATTGAATCAATAGTGAGCATGTTTGCTATGAATACACCGACTAAAACTGCCCAAATTAAATCCCAAAAAACAGTCATTAAAAGTACGCCGTACATTACTACTGATGTTTTTAAAGATAATTTGTGAGCTCTCCTCAAGAATCCCCAATCAATAATATCTAGGCCTACTTTTATAAGAATTCCTGCTAACAATGCAGTTGGTATTTGCTCAGCTAAAGGTCCTGCACCAACTAAAACTATCAACAATACAACCGAGTGAACCATACCCGAAATTGGAGTTGATCCTCCAGATTTAACATTTATAACTGTTCTCATGGTTGCTCCAGCTCCAGGTAAGCCTGAAAACAGACCTGCAACAGCATTTCCTATTCCTTGACCAATAAGTTCTCTATCAGAATTATGTTTTGTTTGAGAAATATTGTCTGCTACTAGAGATGTCAGTAAGGAGTCAATTGCGCCAAGTACTGCTAGGACTAATCCTGCTTTGAAAATAATTGGGAAATATTGATTAAAACTTGGGAAATTTAAAGATGGAACTCCCCTTGGGATTTCTCCAATTCTATCAATAGCGCCATCTCCAAAAATTAATATTGATATTGGGGTAACTATCAATAGGGCCAAGAGAGGAGAAGGAACCCACTGACTTATTTTTCTAGGAGTAAGAAATACTATACCTAGTGTCATTATTGCCACTCCAATAGCAGCACCATTGGGCTCGAAATTTGAAAATACAGTAGATAAAGATTCGACTACTCCACCTCGAGTGCTAATTCCAAGTAATGGTCCAATCTGAAGCGCAATGATTATTACACCAATACCAGACATAAATCCTGAAACAACAGAATATGGAACTAAAGTAATATATTTACCAAGTTTTAAAATCCCGAATAATATTTGCAGTAAGCCGCCAATTACTACCGCTGCCATAACTAAAGGTAAAATTTGTCCTGCAGAAAGATCTCTTGGAACCCCTACTGCTGCTAAGCCTGCCACTACACCTGCAACAGTTACACTCATGGGACCAGTTGGTCCACTAACTTGAGCAGGTGTTCCGCCGAATAATGCTGCTAAAAAACCAACTACTACTGCTCCGTATAGTCCATAAATTGCTCCGCCAGGTCCTAACGCAGCATTACCAAAAGCAAGAGCGAGAGGTAAAGCCACTACTGCGGCTGTGATG